>JACMIS010000235.1 GCA_014381035.1 Armatimonadota bacterium | reverse complement strand
CTTAGAAACCCTGTCACCCGCCGGGGTCAGCGGCAACCCTTCCCGTTGGAAGGCATATGCCCGCCGCAAGTAATGCAGGAAGCTGTATGGGTAGCTGTCCGCCGCGTTCAACCGCAGTTCCCTCGCCAGCGTCCCCGGTTCCGTGAAAGCCGCTATCCCGTTCGCTTCCAGCACCCGGTTCACCTTCGCCAACTCTTCGCGGAACCAAGCCGCGCCCTCCGCATCGTTCCGTTCAAGATCCGCGAGCATGCCGACAGTCACCGAAAGCCCCATTGTTGTGCAATCCTTTTCTGTTTTCTGCCGCAACGTCTTTTCCAGTCGTCGGTTCTACTCCGTCAGCGACCAGACTCGCCGCACCCACATCTGCTCCGGACATTCGATCAAAGCGGAAACGAACTCCTCGTCATCTTGCTGGTAGGCAGAGGCGAGCGGCATCCAACTGGCGACGATCCCGTATCCGCCGCAAAGCGATGCGCCTCCGTCACCCGACCGAACTGCGCCGCCGTCACACAACTCTGCCCAGTACGTATCGTGGTTCATGATCAAGCCGAACGCGTTCGGCTTGCGGTGCTCATCCCATTCCTTGGCGCGGTAAGAATCCGCGAGCGGGATCGTATCGCCCCAGCGCCAGAGTGTCCGCGTCCCGGCGGCACAGGCGTATTCCCACTCGTCCGAGGTCGGCAGGCGAAACGAACCGTCGTGATGCGTCGCCGCAATCTGCGCCGCACTCAGCGATTGATCGTCGGCGATTTCTTCCTCACCGTCCGCCGGGGTCGGATGCGCCTCGACAAGGAACGGGTTGATCCGGACGCGCCGGAGCGGAGTCAAACTGGCTCCGAGTAACGATTCTCCCCACTCCGCTTCGGTCGCGCGTATATCCGGGATCAGTTCCGGTGCGGGAATCCACGGTCGCGCCGGATCATAGCCCAGGACCGCGTCGTGCGAACCCGGCACGAGAGCGAACGCGACGCCGTCGTAATCGAAGAAAGCGGTCTCGTGCGTCGCCCCGCCGAGCGAATGCGTTTCGAGCCGAACATAGTGCCACGGCGTCGGCAACGATTCCGCAGTCTTTATCGCGACCGCGTGACGTTCCTCCGGGGAAAGGGTATCCCAGAGCGCAAGGTCTCGGAGTGGTGTCGGTATCCTGTCCATCTTCGCACTGCGCCCCTTTCCGCCGCTCGTCAGCGATTATAATTGTACCGCAGAATCTCGCCCCGGTAGTGCGCGATGCAGTACAGGTAGCCGTCCGGGCTGACTTCGAGCGCAACCGGATTTTTCACGTCCGATGCGAAGATGCTTATGTTGGAACCGCTCCCCTGAGCCGGGTCCGCCATTCGTATTTCCCCGGTGATGAAGTCCGAGAAGAAGTACTTGCCGACATATTCCGCCGGGTACTGCACCTGCACGGGGTTGTAGAAAGTGCCTCCGGCAATGGAACTGCTCACCTCCGCGTCCGAACGGTGTGCGTAAGAAAAGGTAGGCGTCTGGAAGCCGGGGTCTGTGGACGGTCCTTCCGCAAGGGGCCAGCCATAGTTTGCCCCGGCTCGTCCTTCGTTCACTTCCTCGAACCGATGGTCGCCGGGATCGTTGATGAAAATACGACCGGTGCCGGGTTGCACGGCGAACGTAAACGGATTGCGTAGTCCTCGCGCCCAAATCGCCCGTCCTCGTCCGCTCGCCGCGGTGTCGAACGGATTGTTGTCCGGTATCGAACCGTCCGCGTTGATGCGCAACAATTTCCCCTTCAGATTTTCCAGGCTTTGAGAGTTGGTGGGGACGGAGTTATCCCCGGTAGAAATATATAACTTGCGATCCGCGCCGAAGCGAATCCCGCCACCCTGATGAAAGTTAGGCGCGACATCGTCTAGTTCGAAGAGAACGGTTTCACTGCCGGGGACGGCAGTATCGCCACTGGCGGTAAAGCGACTGACACGGCTATGTACCGTCGGAGTCAGTGCGGTGTAGTACACATACACGTACCCGTTCGCGGCGAAGTCGGGGTCCAGCGTGATGCCGGCGAGTCCGTGGTCATTCACGGTGCTTACCGCAATCGTGACAAATGGAGCAGGGAGCAAGGAACCGTCTTTGATGACCCGCACCGTTCCGCTTTTTTCGGTGACAAATAAGCGACCGTCGGGTGCGAACGCCATCGCGACCGGTAACGTCAAACCGTTGACAGCGACCTCGCGGGTAAAACCGGCAGGCGTGTAGCCCGAACCGCCCCCGCAACTGACGGAGCCGAGAGCGGCGAACAGCAAGGCGCATGGAAGGAGATAGGAAAAAGGGCGGCG
>JACMIS010000234.1 GCA_014381035.1 Armatimonadota bacterium | reverse complement strand
GTGGAAATTCGTCGAGAACGCAGACAAGCAACTCGCAGTGGCGGTTGTAACGAACGACTCGGTCGCGGTGGATAAGTGGTTAAATTCGGGGGCGGACCCGAACCAAATTTTGCCAATAGAAACAGTAAAACAGATCCAAGCCAACTCTATAATCGAGTATCTCCAAGCTATGAGTCACGAAGAAGACGTCGTCGGTTTTGAAAACAAAGATAATCTATTGCAGATCACTATCAATAATAACAACATTAATATGTTGAACACTCTTTTGCGGAGGGGTGCCGATCCAAATTTTTGGCATTACCGAAATGGATCAACTTTACAGACTGCGATTGCAGAGGACAATTTAGTAGCAGTTCAGCTGCTATTGAGTTATGGATCTAATCCAAACGCGGCTGACTACTTTGGAGAAACACCTTTACGCTCCGCACTGAACAATACACATGCAAAATTACAGCCGGTCATAATTCAATCATTATTGAGATACGGTGCTGAGGCAAGGTAAAGGCGAGCGTGTCGTTCGGCTATCACTACGACGGCGCGGGTCGGCTTAGTTCGCTGACGAACCCGTTCGGCGAGACGACCGTTTACGCACATCAGACAGCCAGCCGTTCGTCTAATAAGACGCTCACGAACAGAGTTCGTACTGGCTCCAATCATAACGCCCTCGGTCAGTCGAATGCGCTGGGGCGAATGCGCTGGGGCGAATGCGCTCCCTCGTTCATCGGGATGACCGACGACGGGGCGGGCAACCGCATCGGCGTCACAGCGAGCATCCAGGCACTGCCTTCGCTTTCGGGAACGACGAGCTATACTTACGACGCGAAAGATCAACTAACCCAAGAGGCGAGCACACGGGCGGGCGGGTACACGAACAACTACGCCTATGACACCGCAGGTAATCCGACCGCGTTCAAGGGGCAGAGTCGGACTTATAACGCGAAGAACCAACTGACCGGAGGCACTGGTTTGGCGGGACCATTCACCTATGACGGCAATGGCAACCCGACTACCTACAATGGTTCTGTGCTCTCGTTTAACGCGGGCGACCGCACAACCGCGTTCGGCACGGCACTCACGGCGGGGTACAACGGCGGCGGCTTGCGCGTCTGGAAGCAGAGCAACGCGGGTGGGCGCACGTACTTTTTGTATGCGAGCGGCGTGCCCATATGCGAATTCGATGCGGCTGGTAGTCTTATCGCCACGAACACATGGGGACCGGGCGGGCTGGTGTCCCGACGTAGCGGTAACGGCTCAGTGTTCTACACGTTCGACGAGCGCGGCAACACCGTGCAACGGACGAATGGGGCAGGCAACGTGCTGTCGAGCCGGATTAATGACGCGTTCGGCACGCCGGGCGGTTCGGCAGGCACCGGCGACCCGTACGACGGGTTCGGCGGGCGGTACGGATATTATACGGACAGCGAAACCGGGCTACAACTCTGCACCTTCCGGTACTACGACCCAAACACCGGAAGATGGATAAACCGAGACCCCATCGGCTACCGGGGTGGGATCAATTTGTATGCTTATTGCGACAGTAACCCCGTCATGAGGGCGGACCCGCTAGGGTTAACTTTCAACGTTCAAGAGCAGTATGAACGGAAAACGTTCGGATGCGTTTCAAGAGGCTATCGCAAAGCCGGTAAAAAAAATTAAGACAGGGTGGAAGAGTCTCTGAGGAAATTGAAGCGTGACCCTAAGTTCAAGCATATAATCAACCGGCTCGAGAAAGATAAGGGACCGACTAACATTAACATAAATCAGTTCGAAAGTCAGTACAGTGGAGACACCGCCTATTGGAGAGATGCCCCGCTCAAAATCGTCGATAACAATTTGCGTGAAACCGGGGATAAAGTATCGCCCGAGTTAGCCCTTGGTCATGAGTTAGTTCATGCGTACATAGACCGTTATTACAACGAGTCTCACAAACCGCCAAAGAAATTCCACTGGACCGATCCCGATGCGCTGTATGACGACGAAGAGGAAGAATTTGTCATCAAGCACTACGAGGCACCGTATGGTCGACAATTCGGCGACGGCGTCAGGGGAAACCACAAGGGCGACTATTAAATAAACCAGGTGCGGACGCTTCAGACCGAAGCGTCCGCGCAGAATGGGGAATCGAATATGAGGCGAGATCCAGAGTCCGACCAAAAAAAGGTGGAGGTTGCGGAGCGTTACATAAAATCCTTGTTCTTCACGTCGCTCAGGCTGTACTCCGACAATCCTGAAAGCCGTTATATCTGTGCCACGGAACCGTCTACGTTGAAGTCGAGGGCACTTTCTCATGCCCGGACGGCGATGATCGTGTCCGGGGACCCCATCGCGGCGTTGATCGCCGACAGCATGAAACGTGTTTCCATTCTGCAAACGGTTCGTTACACAACCGTGGACACATGTATCGACTTTTATAACTGGTGGAAGAAGAGCAGCACCATCTACTTCCACACCGGACAGGGCATGATCACCATCGGGAAAGAAGTTTTCCTGTTGAGAAGCGATGATCCCTTGATCATGAGTGTCAGGCAAGCGGTACAGGCGAAGATAAAAAGCGAGAAACGAACAAGAGTCAGGTGAGCCCTGTTCATCCCGGTATTTCGCGACGACGCCCTGACGCGGCGCGGGCGGGAACTTCCCCCGCCCGCGCCGTGTCTACTAGCCGTAACGCTTGAGAAAAAGTATTCGCCCCCCGCCGCGAAAAGGATTGAATTCTTGCGGGGTGTGGTATACTCAGCTTGAACCGCGTCCGACCCCGCCTCCCGGTGTATATTTTTCCGTAAGACAAGTCGGACAACCTGACGCAATTCGTACCCCGTCAACCGTTTCCGTTTTCATCCGGTCGGTTCACCCCGGCAAACGCTTTTGCCCTTTTTCCGGTCGTTACCCTGTTTGTAATTTGACAACGACACGACGGTTGCGCACTCCGCCTCCGTCGCCGCCGGAATCGCGTCGTCATCCTCCCAAAAGGTAGCTGCGTGATGCCCCGGCAAGCGAAATAATTGTTTCGCATCCGCGATAATATTCGCATCACCAAGTAAGACGACAGCTCTACTTACCAAGGACGCTTGAATGGAACCTACAGAAAACATCACCGGGGAAACTTCCCCCGCTCTTTCGGACGGTGGATCCGCCGAACCCGCTACACCGCGCCGTCGTCGAAGCACCGCTGCCGCCGCCGTCACCGCTACCGCCGCTACGACACCCAGCATTGAAACCGCTCCGGCGGCGCCCCCTGCCCGTACTCCCCGTGCCACGCGCGCCGCCAGTGCGTCTGGCAGTAGTAGCACGCGGGCACGCCGCACCCGCACCACGGCAGCCGAGTCGACCGTCACGGCGGAGGAACTGGATGCGGAAGCCGCACTGCCCGCCGATTTCGGGCGGGACGCCTCGCCGAACACGCCGCTCGTGATTCCAGGATTGAACGACATCCCCATGACGCCGGTTGCGAACGCAAACGCGTCGAACAACGCTCCCGTTCTGCCCGCCGTCGCCAGCCGGGTCGGCTACGAGATGCGCCCCCCCCGCGCCGGTTTCCGCGACCGGAACAACGGCAACAGTAGTAGCAACAGTGACGACGACAGTAACAACCGCCGCGGCAACAGCAGTAACGGCGCTAACAACAACCGCGGACAGCGCGGGCGACAGCAGAATTATGTGCGCGGCGAGGATCTGGAGCGGTTGGACGAGGGCGACGAGCAGTTCATCGGACAGGGCGTTCTGGAAATCACCGGCGAGGGCTTCGGCTTCCTGCGCCACAATAATTTTAGCGCTAACGGCGAAGATATATACGTATCGCAAACCCAGATCAAACGGTTCGGCCTGAAAACAGGCGACAATGTCATGGGACAGATCCGCCCGCCGAAAGAATCCGAAAAGTTCTTCGGACTGCTTCGCGTCGAGCAGGTGAACGGGGTTGATCCCGAAGTCGCCCG
>JACMIS010000233.1 GCA_014381035.1 Armatimonadota bacterium | reverse complement strand
CGATTTCCGCCTTTTGTGCGGTAATGATGTTCTGTGCCAGTTCCTTCACCTCGGGACGATCACTGTTTTTGAGGGCTAATTCGCTCATATCTATCGCGCCCTGATGGTGGGGGATCATCATCTCGTAGAACATTGCGTCCGTTGTGACCGGCATTCCCGTCATATCCTTCATGTCGGCGTTCACCAGGGCCTGGGATTGCTTGTCCGGCGTGGTGCCATACCAGGTTTTGAGCCACCCGGTCATCTGGGCGATTTCCTTGCTCTGGCTATCCACCACCTTTTGCGCCTCGGCCTTGGTTTCAGGCTTTGTGGCAGTGGATAGGGCTTGTTCTGCCATTACTACCGCCGCTTGATGGTGCGCGATCATCTGCGACAGGAACGCGACGTCGAAGTCTTTGCCGGTCTTCGCCTGGAGTGCGGTCATCCCCGAATCGCCCATCGCGTGATCCATGCCGCCGTGCGCCGCGTGATCCATTTTGGGCATCTCGTTCGTTGCCGAAGTCGTCGATGCGGGGGTAGGTGTCGTGGCTTCCTGCGGAGTCGTGTTGCAACCGACTACGGTCGCGGCGACCGATAGTAGAAAAGATAGTCGCACAAAGTTCAATATTCGCATCGTTTTCCTCTTGTTCCTATGTTCAGAGGGTGTACCCCCAAAGGGGGCCGCGCGTAACCCGGCTACTTCCCGGCGAGCATTTCGCGGGCATGCGTCAGAACGGTCTCGGTTTCTTCGCCGCCGAGCATCCGGGCGATTTCGCGCACCCGTGTTTCGCCGTCCAGTTCGCGCACCGAAACCACCGTCTTGCCGGACTCGGCATGTTTCTCGATCTGGAAATGCCGCGCCCCGCGTGCGGCGATCTGCGGTAAGTGGGTGATACAAAGGACCTGCGCGGTGTGCGAAAGATTCGCCAGCTTTTCGCCCAAAACCGTGCCGGTGCGTCCGCCGATACCCGCATCTACTTCATCGAAAACCAGGGTTGGTACGGATAAAATGCGCGAAAGGACCGACTTCATCGCTAGCATGACGCGGGAGATCTCGCCACCGGACGCGATTTTTGCGAGCGGTTTCAAGGGGACCCCCGGGTTCGGGGAGATCAAAAACTCCACCGCGTCCGCCCCGCCCCGCCCCGGTGCTTTTGGTTCGATGGAAACCGAGAATCGTGTCGCCGCCATTGCTAGATCTTTGAGCTCGCGCAGGATCGATTCCGCGAACGGCTTCGCCCCTTTTTGCCGTGCCTTGGTCAGCTTCGCGCACGATTTCTCCAACTCGCCCCGCGCCTTTGTTTCGGCGATCACCAGTTCCGCAATACGCTCCTCGGCGTTGGTGAGCGTTTCAAGCCGTTCGCCGATCTCCTCCCGATAGCGCAGCACTTCCTCCAACGTTTCGCCGTACTTGCGCTTCAGAGTTTTCAGCGTATCTAAGCGCGTTTCGATTTCTTCCAAACGTTGCGGGTTAAACTCGACCGAATCCCGATAGGTGCGGGCATCGCGGGCGGCGTCATCCGCGGCATAGAGCGCGCTTTGTAGCGTTTCCAGGAGCGGCTGCAGGGTCTCGTCGAACGATGTAGCGGATTCGATCTCGCGTACCGCCTGCCCCAGAAGATCTACGGCCCCGTTTTTTGCCCCACGCCCCTCCGCCCCCCGTAGCGCCTGCACCGCACTGCCCGCCGAGGCGAAAAGCCGTTCGGCGGAAGCGAGACGCGTCCGTTCGTTGAGAAGTTCGTCCTCCTCCTCGATGCGGGGGGCGGCGTTGTCGATCTCCTCGCACTGGTAGGAAAGAAGATCGAGCGTGCGGACCCGCTCGCGGGCGTCGGCGCGTAACGTTTCCAATTCCTTTGCCGCGTCGCTTGCCTTCTGATACAGCGTCACGACTTCGGCTTTCGGCTT
>JACMIS010000232.1 GCA_014381035.1 Armatimonadota bacterium | reverse complement strand
GTATGACCCGAACCCGGTTTCCGTTGTGGTCGCGCCGATACCGACGGTCTCCTATACTTTACTGACCACTGACCACTTGCCACTTGCCACTGAATCTATAGAATCGGAGGAGGACGAATTTATGTCTGCCGCCATACCTGTGCAAAAACGCAAAGGATTTTCGTTCAGTTGGCTTTTGCCGCTGAACCTGTTCCTTGCTACCATATTCATCGCCACGTGTGGCTATGTAGTGAATCTGATGTTTCTCGCGCTCGAACCGCCGACTGATGTGATTGTCCCCAATCTCGTCGGTAAGTCGCTTACCGACGCGAAGTCGCTCGGGGCGGAACGAAAATTTATCGTAGAGGTTGTCAACGAGCAGTTCAGTGACAAGTACCCCGAAGACTCCATTTATCAGATGCGTCCGGAGGCAGGACGCCATATTCGGGAGAACAAGAAAGTCACGGTCTGGGTTTCTAAAGGCCCGCGTATGGTTACGGTGCCGGACGTTTTCGACGTTTCGTTCGACAAGGCGCGGCAAGTGCTGGAAAAAGAAGGCTTGCGCATCGGCGATAAAAAATATGAGTGGGACGTGATGACCGCGAAAGGGAACATCGTCCAGCAAATCCCGCCACAGGGTGAGAATCGGGCGCGGGGGACACGCGTGGACCTGATCATCTCCAAGGGACCGGAACCTATCGCACCGCAAGGACCGGTTCCCGGCGAGGGACCATACGTAGATCCCCCTGTTGACGAGGGGGGGGCAGTCGAAAACGAAAAAGAATCGTCGCTGACGTTGCAGTATGACGTTCCCGCGGACACCAATTCCCATATCATCCGGATAGATGTGACGGATAGCCGTGGGACCCGCACTTTGATCACGGAATCCCACAACGCGGGCGATAAAGTGCCGCTCGATGTGACCGGATACGGCAGCAAGATCACGTTTCGCGTGTACGATAACGACATTTTGCAACAGAAGATAACCGGTCCACCATGGTCCGGTGGAGAGAAAGCCCCATGAGTTTGCCGCCTATCGCCGTTTCCGCGCCGCCGCGCACCGAGAGTAGCCCAGGGATGCAACCCCTCTCGCCGGGACAGGTTCGTATCGCGCCCTCCTTGCTTGCCGCTGACTTCGCCCACTTCGCCGAAGGCGCGGCGGAGTGTGTTCACGGCGGTGCGGACTGGCTTCACTTCGATGTTATGGACGGTCACTTCGTGCCGAATCTGTCGTTCGGTGCCGACCTGGTCAAATCCTTGCGCGACGATCACCCGACGACACCGTTCGATGTGCATCTTATGGTCGAGCGGCCGTATGATTTCATCGAACCGTTCGCGGCGGCGGGCGCGGATTTGATCACGGTTCATGCGGAAGCGACCCCGCATCTGCAACGCACTCTCGCGGCGATCCGCGCCCTCGGTCGGAAAGCCGGTGTGGCACTCAACCCGGCGACGCCGCTCGATTCGCTATTGTATATATTGGACGATATTGACCTTGTGCTGGTGATGACCGTGAATCCTGGCTTCGGCGGGCAGAAGTTTATTCCGGCGGCGGGCGACAAGATCGGCGACATCGCCCGGCTTCGCGAACGCGAGGGTGCCTCGTTCCTGATCTCCGTGGACGGGGGCGTGGACGACCGCACGACCCCGAACCTAGTCGGGCTCGGCGCGGACGTTCTGATCGCCGGTTCGTACGTCTTCCATCATGGGGGTGGGGTTCCCGGTGGCATCGCGGCACTACGGGCGGCGGCGGCGGAACATTAACGGTTCGTTGGTAGCCATGCCGAACCCCGACTGGCAGAGAGTTCGGCTTGGTAGACTGCGAGAAGTGATACGGCAACCGATTGGGACCGGATTGTGATAACATCCCCGTTCGCGCAGGTCAAGCGTGTCTCGACCCCCGTCGGTATCAGCCATTTTCTCGATGGGGATCATCGCGAACTCTTTGGAATCTGCTTGGATCGCCCCTGCCCAGAGCCAGGTTTCATCGTCGTCGGTCGGAAACGAACCAATAACCGTCGCGTTATAAAATGTCACCGCCCCGGTCCTGTAACCGTAGTGGGATACGCTTTGGTCATAAACTGTCCCAAATCGAAACGCGAGACGTAATGTCGTACCTTCCCAAGAGGCGTGAAGTATGTCGAGGTCGTGGAATTCCAGCCAGGCGGCGATGATGGCATCGTCATTCATCACACAAACTCCGTCATTACTTCGGACGCGAGGAAAACGCCCCGCTCCGTTAAGCGCAGATACGACCCCGTGTTTTCCAGCAAGCCGTGTGCGACCTGCCGTGCCACCGCCTCGGAGAACTGTGCTTCCGCCCGGACGCCGAATCGCTCGGCGAATCGCGTCAGATCCACGCCCTCCGCGAGCCGCAAGCCAACCATCATCGTTTCGCCCATTGTCTCGATCCGGGTCAAGGATTCACGCTCGACCGTGGGATCATTCCCCGCCATCGCCAGATCGGCATAGCGCACCGGGTGCTTTTCATTGAGCGAGCGGACCCCGCCTAAATAGGCTGCCGCGCCCGCACCGAACCCGAAATACGACTCGTTGCGCCAGTAAATCTGGTTGTGCCGCGACTCGAAGCCGGTGCGGGCGTAATTCGAGATCTCGTAGCGACGGAACCCCGCCTCCGCGGTTCGCTCCATCGCCCGTGCGAACATCGCGGTTTCCACGTTCTCCGAAGGGAGAGGTAACTTCCCGCGTTCACGCCGGGCATGAAACGGCGTCCGCTCCTCGACGATCAAGCCGTAGATAGAAAGATGGGGCACCTCGAGCGCGAATGCCGCATCGAGACTGCGGTCGAAATCTGCGAGGGTTTGGCGCGGCAACCCGAACATCAGGTCAATCGAAAGGTTGGTGAACCCGGCGCGCTTCGCTTTTTCTATCGCGCCAACGGCATCCTGCCCGGAGTGGACACGATCAATCGTGCGTAGTAGTCGGTCATCGAATGTCTGCACCCCGAACGATAGCCGGTTGAATCCCGCTTCGCGCAGGGTTCGCAGATAGTTCTCGTCCGCGTCCGACGGGTTTGCTTCGGTCGAAACCTCCGCATCCTTTGCAACGGTAAAGTTTTGTCGCACCGTATTCAGAATTCGTACCAGATCGCTTGCGGTAAGAACAGTGGGCGTTCCGCCCCCGAAAAAAATTGTCGGGATGTGGGTTCGGGAGTCGGCTCGGTTCTCGATCTCCCGGCAAAGTGCGTCCACGTACCGTGCTTTGGTCGCGTCTTTGTATCCGGAATATGCGTTGAAGTCGCAATAGCCACACTTTTTGGTGCAGAAGGGGATATGAATATAGATACCGGCGGTTTGCATAATATGTCGTCCGGTTACGCGGGTCTGAACCGGCGCAAAAATCGGCATCCGTATCGTATCGCAAACCGGTGAGTGGAACACTTCACATCGCTTGACTACCGTCTTAGTCTTGGCGTATAATCGGGCTACGATGACAACACAAACACCGTTAGCCGATGCGCCCGATGCGACGCTTGGGGATCAGGAATTAGAAGTTTTACGGTTTATAGCGCACCGGGCTCCGGTGACAGTGCGCGAGGTCGCCGACGAATGGGGCACACCACGCGGGAGAGCGCGCACCACTATTCTGACGATGATGGAGCGATTGCGCAAAAAAGGCTATCTGATTCGCGCGGGAGCCGACGGAGAAGGCTCATACCGTTACAGTCCGGCTGTCGCCCCGCAAGCGGTTCTGCACAATCTGGTGCGCGATTTCGTCCAGAAAACGCTCGGCGGATCCCTCTCGCCGTTCGTCGCCTATCTCGCCGACACGCCTGATGGGCTGTCAGAAACCGAGGTCGCCGAACTAAAGAAACTGGTCCACGATATGGAGAAATAGTGATCCGTGTTGGTGACCCGCGGTCATTAGTTGCGCGAGTTTCACTCACGAACCACCAGTCACTAAAAAAACACCATGCAAACGATGGCGCGAGATGTGATCATTGCACTTTGCCAGGCGGCGGGCGGGGGACTGCTCATCGCAGGGTTTGCATTTCTCGCCTGTCGTGCCGTCGGCAGACTGACGGCTCCGGTGCGATTCTGGCTCTGGTGGCTCGTCGGGGCGAAATTCCTGATCGGTTTCGTGCTGGCGGTGATGGGTGTTTCCGCGCTCCGAGTTCCGGTCTTGAAGGCAGAGCATTATTATACACTGACCGGGCTGGCGAAGAAAACGGTCGCGCAGGCAGGGCGTGTCGCCCCCACGCCGCAAATGAAAGTCGCCGACAAACGTATCCCTGTCGCGAGCGGAGCGGGAACCGTCGCCACAAAGATCGTTCCGCAAGCCGCATACTCGCTCTCTACGCTCCGTTTCTCCGTTCTGCGGCGGGAGGCGATCCGTGCCATCTTCCCCTGGTGCCTGCCCATCGTCGCGCTTTACCTTCTTGGTCTTCTGACAATGATCTGGCGCAACATCACCGGCGCGCGCTCGATTCGACGACTGGTCTCCGGCGCAGATATTTGCGAGAACGCGTCTACATTAGCCGATGTTCGCGCCGCCGCCGAGAAACTCGGTCTGCGCCAGTCGCCCACATTGCGGGTCTCCCTCGACACTTCGGCTCCATTCGTAATCGGACTGATTCGCCCGACGATTGTGTTGCCCGCCGCGTTTCTCGCCGAACAATCCGCGACCCGGCAAATGGCACTCGCCCATGAGATCGCCCATATTCGGCGCGGCGACCTGCTCTGGGAAATCGTGTCGTTTTTGTTGCGCGCCGTTTTCTGGTTTCTTCCGCCCGCGCACTACGTGGCGAGCGAAATCACCGCCGCTCGGGAAGAAGCATGCGATTTACTTGCCATGAACGCGTGCGGTTCCTCGCCATCCCTGTACGGCTCACTCCTGATTCGCGTCGCCGAGCGCGCCAGTTCGCCGCTTCCGGTGATGGCAATGGCGGCTCCGGCGTCGCGCGGTTTTAAACAGATCAAACGCCGGCTGCGGACCCTTGCCCGTGAAGGTTCCGGGGCACCGGTTCCCCTGCTGTGGCGCGGCGTCGCAGTAACATTACTCGCGGCACAGGGTACAGCGACGATTTTGCCGCTACGTCCGGCTCTGGCACGCGCCGCCGAAGTGGCACGCGCCGCTTTGCCCGCACCGGAGTTACGGCGCTACACGATCACGGATCTGGGAACGCTGGGCGGAAAAGATAGCGGCGCGTTCAGCGTCAATGACGCCGGACAGGTGGTCGGAACCGCGCAGGTGTTTCCGAGCGGCACTCGCGGACATGCGTTTCTCTGGGACGGCGAAGGACTGAACGATCTGACATCTGGCTCCGTATATCGCCATTCGCAGGGCGTTTCTATTTCGGATAATGGCTATGTCGCCGGTTTCGCATACCGTTCCTCGTACCGAAGTGGTCAACAGAACGCGTTCGTCTGGAACGGTTCCCGCCGTGTTTACCTGCCCCCGGCGAAAGGTTTCCGCTTCTCGCGGGCGGAAAGTATCAGCAACGCCAGTCTCGATGTTTCTACGCCGCTCGTCGCGGTCGTCGGGGCATCCCTGACCGGAAGCACGGACAAACGGGGGGCGACAGTAGCGCAGGCGACTCTCTGGCAAAACAACCGCGTGATCAATCTCGGCACACTCGGCGGCTCACACAGTTTCGCACTCGCGCTTAATACCAACGGGACGGTGGTGGGGAAAGCCGATCTTGCCGATGGCGGGGATGGCACCCGCCGGACGCACCCGTTTGTCTGGGACGCGGAGCAGGGGGTGATGCGGGATCTGGGAACGCTCGGCGGAAGTTTCGGGGCGGCATGCGCGGTCAGCGAGAACGATACCGTTGTCGGTTACGCGCAAACAGAAACTGGCAGGGTTCATGCGTTCGTCACGTCCGGGACGGGCGAAGACCGACTTCGTGATCTCGGAACACTCCGGGGCAATGATACCAGCGCGGCATACGCGGTGAATGAGAACGGAGTGATCGTCGGTCAGTCGTCCGCGTTAAACCAGAATGGGCGCGCAGTGATCTGGATCACCACGAACGCAAAGCCATTAGACCTGAATGATTATCTGGTGCCTTCGGCGACGAGTGCGAACTGGCATCTGGAAATGGCACGCGACATCAATAGTCACGGACAAATCGTCGGGCAAGGAATGATCGGCGGTAAGCGGCACGCCTTCCTGCTTACGCCGTTGTGACTGGCTGGATGATTGAGTTGTCAGGCGGTCAGATAACCAGGTTGGTTCGGAGGTTGGACCTGAATACCCAATCACCCGATAACCTGGCACTCGAAAATATGTCGCGGTACCGAATGAACCGTGGCAGGAATCTCATCCGGTAACGCATAATCAAGGGACGGGATACTAAATCTATTCGCCCCTAAATGATTTTGTCATGCCCTCCGATTATTTTTATGCACCAGTGCCTTTTAGTACCACGTGCCCGAAGGTAATAAGCCTTCGGAATTTAGGATTGATACCTTATGCCTACGCCGTTTCTGCGCCGCTATTTCCCTTCCATACCCAAGGAAGGAGCGGTAGAGCGTCTCCTCGACAACGAATACCAATTAGAACGAATCGCCGCCGGAAACGCGGAGGATTCCCCCTTCTCGGAATACCTGCATTTTCTGCACGAGACACAACGAACACTTTCTATCGCGAACCTGAAAGCCGCCACAGGTAACAACAAGACCGGTGCTATACCCGCTCTGATCGCCGTGATGACCGCGCCGGAACCGACGGGCGTCGCCACATTCACGCCCGCAAATATTGTCGCGCACGACCTGTCGTCTCGTCTGCACCGATTGCGGGAACGCGGCAAACAAGTCGAACAGGTTTTAAGTAATCCGACGTTCGCGGGCGGGGAGTCCCAACTGCTCATCGAGGCGGCACGTGCGGCAAAAAATGGGATGACCTCCACCGGACGCGATCAGCAAGAAGAGTTCAAGGATGCCTTGCAACTGTTTCGTGAAGCGCAAGAAGGAGCCATCGGGAATCGGAATTACGTCGTCTGGTTTCAGATCGGGTGGATTCTGTGGAAGCAGGGAGCCGAACTATCGGAGGCGGAAGAAGCCTTCTATCAGGCGTACCGACTTAGCGCGGCGACGCAAGATGTGTTCTACTATCTCAGTCAGCGACACCGGGCCTATCTCCAGTTCTTACAGAACAAGCACGGCGAAGCGTTTGACACGATGTCCCGGGCAATGTCCTTATTCCCGGACGATCCCGATACACTTCTAGATGCCGCCCGCTATGCCTCTGCGAACAAGAAGACCGATGATGCCGCGTCCGCATTGCGAAAACTATTCGTCGTGGAACCGAGCCGCGCACTGACCGTGCTCGCGGATGAAGCGTTCCGTCCGGTCCTGCCCGCCGTTTGCGAAACGGTCTGGCACATTTTTGAGAACGGAGAGCGCAAGGCAACCCATGCCGTTGCCCGCCTTGTCGCCGCGAAAGAGAATCTGCTCGCTGCCGCCGAACGGTCCGGCACTGCGATTCCTTTACCCGAAACGCTTACCGCCGGAATCGCGGAGGCACAGGTCCTGATCAAACAACACACCGCCGCACTTTCATACCCTGCCGCCCTAGGGATCGTGCAAACGGCGACCGTGCAGGCGAACGCCCTGTATTCCCATGCACAGAAAACTCTCGAGGTGGAAAGCGCGGCGATTGAGCAACGGTTGATTCGCCCGCGCCGCCAGATCGAACGGATTCTTTCCGAAAAGAAGAAATGGAAAGAGGACGCCGACAAACTGGTTAGAGCGGCTAAGCAATCCAATGTCAATCTTGCGGTCGCCCCGAAGCGGAATCTCTTCGGTCGTTTCAACCCGGAACATGCCACTTTGTATGAAAACTACCAGACCGCCCGCCATCAGGCAGAGGTCAACGCAGTGGCGGTAAAAAATGAGCTTCCGGCGTATCAGGCGGAGATCGCCCGTAGCGAAGAGGAGCAGGAGCGCATCGCCGAAACGATGGCATGGCTGGAGTCGGAACAAGGAAAAGGCGGGTGACATACCGTGTTACCCGCCGGGTTGAATCTGCCCTGATGAGTGCGTTGTTTACAAAATCGTGCGTTGCCGCGATACAATAAATGTATGAACCCGAACTCTTTTTCCGAAGCGGAAAGCAAAGAAAATCACTCCCGCTTCGCGTATCACAATGACCTCGACCCCGTAGAAGGGGGCGTTAAACCGGTCGCGGAAAACGCGGGTATGGACCGTCCGTCGGCTAAAGGCGAGCGCAAACCGGGGCGTCACTCGAACGGGACCGCGATCACTGCCGGCACCAACGGGGTGCCTGCTCTGGGGGATCGTCGCCTTGACATCTCGGAAATCGCCCGAACGGTAAGCCAGTACTATAAACACCGCTTCGCTATCGCACGGCGCGAGGGCGATGAACTGGACATTGCCGAACCGATCACCGGTGAAGTCACGCTGACTAACACCGGAGCGGCACTGATTCTACGCGGTCGCGCACAAACCATCCTCTCCATGGAATGCGCCCGGTGCCTCCGCCCGGTGCTGACTCCGGTAGAAACCGACATCGAGGAAGAGTTCGATCTGGTCGCGGAAAACTCGGCATGGTCCTCGGGGGATGATGTGCAAGCCGTGGATGCGGACGAGAACGGCGCGGTGATCAAAGGTAACATCCTGGACCTCGGCGACCTTTTGCGACAATACGTCCTTCTGGCGGCACCGACACGTGTTGAATGCCCGGACGAGTGTGAGGAGATCAAACTCCCGGAAGGGGTGACGCTCAAGCGCATAGATGACGCCGGGAGCAAATCGGCATCCGGCGCGACAGACTCACCGTTGAAGCGGCTCGCCGAACTGATTGCGGCGAAAGAGCGAGATGGCGGCGATGCCGAATGAAAGCGTTGTATTTGTTCGTGCAAACTTTTTGACGCGTAATTCGGGCATGTGGTATAATCTCGGCAGAGCAACAAGGAATCGAGTGGCGATTCGCCATGATATTCCAACCGCTCATGGATTTTTTCGCGTCCTTTGGGATTCGTAGATGAAATCCGCGTTGGATGCCGATGCAATAACTTCGGCAAAGAGCGACGCGGCAACGAATCGGCGAGGCGCGAACGGCTCACACATTGTTGTGGGAGTGCAACGGAAAAAGACGTTCTCGCCAATCGGCGCGGAAAACGCGTGATGGGAGAGGTGCCGGACAACAAACACGAACGGACGTGATCGGGCAGCAACCTTGCGGAAAGCTGTTGCGCTCACGCACTATGCAGTAAGGAGTGGACGACGATTTTCGTTTGTCCCCCGCCCCGTTCGAGGAACCGCTTACGCGGTGTCTACACCTTCTTTATCATCACCATCGCGCCGTTCCGATTCGAGTCCCGCGTTCTAATCAGGCGTCGTAACGCCCGGCGGCAAACGTAGATCTTCCGAAGCACTCCCCCCGAAAAGATACGGAATCAGGAGTTTTTATATGCGTCGTCGGCAAACTGCCGCCCCGTCCCTTGACACTATGGATACCGCGCCCGCGGAAGCCACGGACACCCAAACCGAACCGCTCGCGAGCGGCTCCGAAGCGAACGATTCGTTGCAAAGCGATGCGTCCGCGATTATTACCACCTCCGCCGAGATCAGCGATGAACCCGCGCCGGCAAAGCCACGCCGAACCCGTCGCCCGAAAGCCGTTGCCATCGAAGAGACCAGCGCGGCACCGGAAGGCGTCGGGGAATCTTTGCCCACCGTCGCGGCGGAACCAGAACCTGTCGCGGAAACGGCACCGAAACGCACACGGCGTCCGCGTCGCACGGCGAGTGAGACCGGACCGGTTATCGCCGCTCCGGATGAAAATGTTTCTCCTCCCGAACCTACCACTGCTCCTGAAGAGGGTGTCGTTGCCGAACCCACGGATGAGTCTGTCGAACCGAGCCTGTTTGAGGCGATCCCGGACACCCTTAGCGTGGCAGACGCCGAAAACGAGCAGTCATCGGTCGATAGCCCATCGCTGAGCGAATTGCTTGCCGAGAGCGAGTCGATTTTAGAGGAAGTGATCGGTGAAACCGCGCCCACTGAAAGGACGTCGCGGAATCGCCGCAACAACCGTCGAGGACGCGGACGCGGCGGTAATGGTGCGGAAACTACTTCCGTGGAAACTCAGGAGATCACGCCCGATAGTGGCCCGCAGCGTAAGCGGGGACCGCGTGTTCTTGCCCGGACGTTGCCGCTCCCCGCGCTCCCCGTTAGTGCGGATACCGCGCCAGCCACCTCAGACGACGCACCCGCCGAATCGTCTGTACCCGGTCGCAAGCGAGGCATCCGTGTTCCGCGAACGATGCGCCGAATTCTGACACCGGATGGCGTCACTATCGTCACCGAAGCGCAAGCCGCTTCGCTTCTCGGTAGCGTGCTCGTGGTCTCCGCTGAAATCGGGGAGGGCGCAACCATTGCGCCAATCGCCCCCATTTTCGCGCCCGTTGTTCCCGAGTACGCGCCGCTGCCGACGGAAACGCTCGAACGTTTGCCGCAGGTCTCGGTCATGCAAAACAACGGAGTGCCGGAGCTTCTTGTCAATGGCGCACCGGTTCTGCCCGCTTTTCTGTTTGTCAATACCGAAGTTGCTGACGAACCGGAAGTCGCTCGCGAGATCGCGGTTCGTCAGATTCAGCGTGCCTATGCGTCCGGTGTCCGTCTGTTTACGCTGCTCGCACACCTGCCGTGGAAACGAAAAGCCGGTGACAGACGTTTCGATTCGTTGGATCAGGTATTCGCCCTGGTCGCTGCCAATGCGCCAGACGCTTTAGTCCTGCCACGCTTGATTTTCTCGCCGCCCGCTTCCTGGGAACGGACGAACCCGGACGACATGGCGGCGTTCGCGAACGGTGAATTTGGCGATGTATCCATCGGGAGCGAACTGTTCTGGAAGAATGAAGCGAAAGACGCGCTCCGTGCCGCTATCGAGCACCTCGCGGAAAGCGAGCACGCCGCACGCACACTCGGTGTTTATCTCGAACATGGCGAGTGGTTCCAGTCGAAAGGCGTCGGTGCGGACCGCTCATCCGCGAACACTGCCGCGTTCCGTGCGTGGCTTAAATATCAGTACCGCAACAACGAAGTCGCACTCCGCTCCGCGTGGTACGACGGTTCGGTGACATTCGATACGGCAGAAATCCCGGCACAGGAAGCGTTTGCCGCAGCCGCTTCCGGGAATGGTACGCAACCGATCTTTCTGACAGACCGTGAAATGCGGCTTTCCGACTTCTACGCATACACCAGCACCATCACCGCAGATCGGATCATGCAACTGGGAGCGATTGCGAAAGAAGCCAGCGCGGGACGGCTTGCTGTCGCCGCGTCGTATGGCTATACACTGGAAATTGCTCGCCCCAACTGTGGTCACTATGCGTTAGGGGACGTGCTATCGTCGCCGCATGTGGACATTCTCACCGCGCCACTCTCTTATGGCGGGCGTTTACCGGGCGGCTCCGCGCCGCTTCCCGTTCCGGTGGATTCGATTCACCTCGCCGGAAAACTGTTTGTCGCGGAGGACGATACGAAGACACACCTCGCCCTGCGCCCGACAGAGGACGTCTACAACCCGAAAATCGCTACCGAAGAGGGCACCCGTGCGGTCCATGCCCGCAATGTCGGCACCGCTCTCGCCAAGGGATGCGGTATATCGTGGATGGATCTCTGGGGCGAAGGCTGGCTAGATGATGACGCCACCTGGGAGCATCTCGGCAGTCTGGTCGGGCTGATGGGAACGGTCGCCGACATGCGTCGCGCCGCCACGAACGCGGTGTCCGCGCCGCATGTCGCTATTTTCGTGGACGAGCAATCCCTGTTCGATATGAGTGGCGAGGAAGAACCGGCGATACTCCCGCAACTGATCGGGCGACACCGCGACATTTTCGCCCGTGCCGGTGCCTCGGTCGGTTTCTACCTGTTGTCGGACCTGCTCAAGCCGGAGTTCCCGACGACCGCACGATTGTTCATTTTCCTGAACGCGTTCCACTTGCCGGTGGCGATACGAACCGCTTTGCAGAACCGCTGGCAGAACGACGGACGCACCCTCGCCTGGCTATTCGCTCCGGGCGTTCGCGAGTCGGGGAACATCGCCGAGCTTTCCGAAACGATCGGCATCCAACTGCGCTTGCAACCGTGGGGTTCTCGCACCGGTACCGTGGTGACGGAGGGACGTTTCGCGCTGACCGAAAATGCGAAGGGCGAGCGGTTCGGTGAGGAGATGCGAGTCAACCCTTCGCTCACCGTGGTCGACCCCAAGGCGCAGATCCTCGGCGAATATACAACCAGTGGCAACCCCTCGCTTGCCTATCGCAAACACTCCCGCTGGCAATCGGTGTTCATCGGGGAACGTGATTTGCCGCTACCGTTGGTGCGCGGATTGTATCGTCTCGCCGGTGTGCCAATCGTCACGCCGGATGATGACGTCGTCCACGTCGCGGGGGACGGTTTCGCCGTGGTCCATTCCGCACAGAGCGGGGGAATGACCCTGTATAGCCCGACACGGAGTGAAACTGCCGTCTACGATGTCGTATCGGGGGAACCGCTGGCGGGGAATGGCTACGGTGTGCGTGTGCAAACCAGTGCCCGTGCGACCCGGCTTCTTCTCTGGGCAACACCGGACGAACTTTCCGCGCGTTTCGGCCTCGCGCCGGAAACCTGGGAATCCGCCCCCCCCGCACTCACCGAAGGGGAACTCCCCCCGGTTGCAAGCGCGTTTGTCTTTGAAAGTGGGAACGCCGTTCCCCCAGGACCGATGCCCCAACGAGCAAACACGGCGGTGCCACAACCGACGCGCCTCTATCCGGTCGAACTGTCGGTTTCTGCCGAGGACATCGCGCAGTTCGAAGCCGCCCTTGCCGGGGAGATCGCGCTTCTGGACAAGGAAGACGAAACGGGCGTAGAGTCCGAGGCAAGCCGCAAGAAACGCCGCCGCCGCCGCCGTGGCGGACGTGGGGAGAAGGCCGCTTCAGACGCCGAAACCGACGAAACATCCGACGACGATGAGGGCGGTGAGAATGAGACCGACATCGAGGCGGCAGACGCCGTGTTCGCTCTCGCGGACCTGACACAAGGTACGACCCGGTTCGATGCCGATGCCCTGTTGCCGCTTCTGTTTTCCGACGAGGCAGAATTACCCGCGTCGCCCGTTTCTACGGTGACACCGGAATCACCTGCCGACGATGCACCGTTCGATCCGGTCGCCGATATGATGGCGCGTTTATTCGCCCAACCCGGGCAACTTGGTGAGGCAGTGAATCCCGCTCCCGCCGAACTGGAAACGGTGCGTCGCCCGACGCTGGACGAACTGCTTCCGTTCTCGGAAGCCCCCTTCCCGGACGTATCTTCCAACGACGAAACGCCTGATACGTCGGACGAACAACTGGAATCGCCGACCGAGACAGAAATGGTGCCGCTACAGCAGATACCGGAAACAGAACCGGTCACCTCGGAAAGCGAAGCACCATCTCTTCCTGACACTCCGGAAGCCGAATCAGAGCAACCGGTCGGGCTACTCGACAGTGCGGTTCGCGGACGGCGAACAAGAACCGCCGGTGCGGGAGGATTCACCACGCGTCTGCGCCGCCGGACGCCGTCCGAAGCACCGCTCGATGCCGGTACGGCAACGAGCAACGAACCGAATGAATCACCTATGGAAGGTGCAAACAACGATAGCGAAACCGAGGGCTAAAGCTCCTGTTTTCATAATCCTGGTGCGGTATGGGTCTCTTGCAGGCAGTGGCACTGCACGGTATACTTATCGCACCAATTCGGTCGGTTGGCTCAGTGGTAGAGCATTACCTTCACACGGTAGGGGTCACAAGTTCGAATCTTGTACCGACCATTTTATTGATATAAGCGGGCGACAGTTAGCGACTGTCGCCCGCTTTTTGCTTGAAACAGGGATAATCAATGGT
>JACMIS010000231.1 GCA_014381035.1 Armatimonadota bacterium | reverse complement strand
CTCCCGGCGTTGAGTCCCGAGCGGCGCAACCCGCGCACGTTCAGGTCGAGGATGTCGGCGGGCCGACCGTCGGCGAGCATGAACGGCGGTACATCCTGCACCACTTTGCTGTAACCGCCGAGCATGGCGAGTTTGCCGATCCGCACGAACTGGTGGACGCCGACCATGCCGCCGATCACGACGCCTTCCTCTATAGAAATATGCCCGGAAAGTCCGGCGTAGGACGAGATCATCGTGCGGTTGGCGATGGCACAGTTGTGCCCGATGTGGACATACGCCATGATCAGGTTATCGTCGCCGACCGAGGTCGACTGCTCCGCGCCGGTCGCCCGATGGATCGTCACAAACTCGCGGATCATGTTCCGGTCGCCGACGCGCACGTAAGACCGCTCGCCCTTGAATTTCAAGTCCTGCGGAAGCCCACCGAGCACCGCCCCGGAGCGGATGGTACACTCCCTGCCGATGTGCGTATGCTCCTCGATCACGACATGCGGACCGATCACGGTATTTTCCCCGATGACGCAGTTCGCGCCGATGACCGAATATGCCCCCACCGAAACATTGGCACCGATTTGCGCCTCGGGGTCGATAACGGCGGTGGGGTGAATGTTGCTTGTCACTCTGAATGCCCTTCCTGCCGCGAAACAGAACGTCGTTCCGCGGATGATGCCGTTATTCGGCGGTCTTTTCTTCGCCACTGGGCGAATCGCCGTTGGGCGATTGCAGAGCGAACATGAGTTCCGCAGCACAGACGAGAGTTCCACCTACCCTCGCTTCGGCTTTCACGAAACCCATGGTGCCCCTTGCTTTCACTAACGTCACTTCGGCGACGAGTGTGTCTCCGGGGAGCACCGGTTTGCGGAAGCGTGCTTTTTCGATCCCGGCAAGATACGCGAGTTTACCCTTGTGTTCCGGCAACGTCAGCAACATCACGCCGCTCACCTGTGCCATCATTTCGATGATGAGGACGCCGGGCATGATCGGGTGTCCGGGGAAATGCCCGACGAAGAACGGCTCGCCGAACGAGACGTTTTTCAAGCCGGTCGCCCGGACACCAGGCTCTATCGCGAGGATGCGGTCTACGAGAAGAAAGGGGTAACGGTGCGGCAGAATGTCCAGCAGTTCTTTCGCGGAGATTTCCAAAAAAGTGTCCTTATTGTGTATTCCGGCGAACATCATTAAAATGGGGAGTGATGCCGAAACCACGGTTTTCTGACGGGTATTGTACCATGGCAGTACAAAGGAGCAAAGAATGCCGGTGCGGAACCGGGGACGAAAACGGGAGGGAACCTATTTTTATCTCGATATGTTATAATCCTGTCAAAAATGCTCGGATGAGACGTAACTACCCAGCCGGGTTGTTGTCGGGGCGATTCACGCACGAGTCAGTTTTTATTACTGTTTTGGTGATTTCTAATATCGGTTGATGGGCAGGTTTATATTTATGGCACATCGTTCGTTGGATGATGAATGGCGTCGGTTCAAATTAAATGGTGACGGCAAGGCTCGTTCCGCGATCATTGATAACTACGCCTACTTGGTCAAAATCACCGCGGGCCGGGTCGTGACAAGTCTTCCGCCCAATCTGGAACGTGAGGATTTGCATACCGCCGGGGCGATGGGATTGATTAAAGCCGTGGACCAGTTCGATCCCGGTCGGCAGGTCAAATTTGAAACCTATGCGATTGCGCTAATCCGTGGTGCTATTCTGGAATCGCTCCGGGAAGAAGATTGGGTGCCCCGTTCGATTCGGGAACGGTCCAAGATGCTGGAGCGGGCTTTCCAGGAACTCGAAGGGCGTACCGGTCTCCCGCCGACCGAGTCGGAGGTCGCCAGCCATCTCGAAATCACGGTCGAGGAGCTTACCAAAATCGTTTCCGATACCTCGCGGGGAACCGTGGTCTCTCTGGATGACTTGATTCTCGGGGGCGAAGGCGTCGAGCGGCTACACCTGTCCGATGTCGTCCCGGATGATGGCAAAGGACCGGTCTCCGATGTCGAGGCTCGCGAACGGATTCGCCAACTCGCCAGTGCGATCGACCGTCTTCCGGAGCGCGAGCGGTTAGTGGTTTCTCTGTATTATTATGAGGGGCTGACGTTCAAGGAGATCGGCAAGGTATTGACGGTCTCCGAATCACGGGTATACCAACTCCATACCCAGGCTGTTTTGCGCTTGCGCGGCTACCTCGGGCGCGACCATGATCTCTTCAAGGCGTAATTTGCGGCTTCGTGTCGGGATTGGTATTCGTGTGCGGCACAAAAAATGCTACATCAGAGAGTAGGGACGATGGCGTAATGATTGCCCTTTCGTCTAACTGGTCTTAGAGTAGGAGCCTTCCTTTTTTGTCCGGCATGCATACAATGGAAACCATGCAAACTGAATCGCAGACCGAAGACGTGACATCTTCTCATACCGGTGTAGCTACAACTACGCCCTCGGAGCGGCGCACGCAGATAAAACTCACCGCGACGCCGTCGCGCCGTGCGTTGCCCGCCGTGATCGCTGCCTCCGCCGACGAGGGCAATAACGGTCGCATCGTGGAAAACACTGCCAAATCCTCGGACACGAACGAAGCGGGGCGAAGCGATGCTCCCGTGATTACCGACGCCATCGGCGGCGCGGCCTTGTTGTCCCTGGATCGTGCCCTGCGTTTTTCGTTCGCAAACCGTGCGGCAGAGCAGTTCTTCGGTCGCTCGTTCGACGCGCTTCGCGGTCGCCCGATTGCTGTTTTTACGCCCGATGCCGGGAAAGGGGATAGCGAGTTCGTGGCGCGGCTGCGTGACTCGATGCGGGATGGCACGCCGGAAACATTTGAAATGTCTTTCGATCCGGACGACCGCCGTTATACGGTGTTCGTTACTCCCCATTCCGAGGGCGTGTTCGTTTGCTTGCGCGAT
>JACMIS010000230.1 GCA_014381035.1 Armatimonadota bacterium | reverse complement strand
GTGACAGTGAACTGTCTATGCAATTATCGGGGCGACAGGACTCGAACCTGCGACTTCTTGTTCCCAAAACAAGCACGCTACCAACTGCGCCACGCCCCGACAAGTAGCCGTGCTCCAAACATTGCCTGACGGCACTCGTAATATATCATTGCTTCCGGGAATCGTCCAGATACCTCGCAATATTTTTTCCACCTTTGACGCAGGATATTGTACACAAGTTGCCGAAAACCGTATCATTAGAAAACAAACGAAGATAAACGAAAGGTTTGTCAGGAGCGAAACTACGATGGCGAAAACTCTGAAGATGCCGGTGCTTGGTCAAAGCGTTGAGGAAGTGCGGATTATCCAATGGCTGAAAAAAGTAGGGGACCCGGTTCAGGTCGGTGAAAACCTTGCCGAAATCGAAACCGATAAAGTCGCCACTTTTTTCGAGTCCCCCGAGTCCGGTTTCGTCCGCCAGATCCTCGTCCCCGCCGATAGCTTCGTTGCCGTCGAGGCTCCTGTTATCATCGTTTCCGCCACACTGGATGAGGTGCTTGAGGAAGAAGGAGCCCTCACCCCCAACCCCTCTCCCTCGGAAGGGAGAGGGGAGTCGGTGGGGGTGAGGGCAACCGGCGCAACCTCTCCTCGCGCCCGTAGAACGGCGACCGAGAAAGGGGTGAACGTCGCCGCCCTTGCCGGGAAGGGGACCGGTGTGCAAGGTCGCGTCCAGGAGAAGGATGTTCTGTCTTTCCTGAACGCGCAGGAAGCTGCTCCGATGCTCCCCGCAGAGCGAAACCGGAAAGCATCGCCGCTCGCTCGCGCCGTCGCGGAAGGCTCCGGGGTTGATCTTTCCGGCGTTTCCGGTACGGGTTCCGGTGGTCGTATCGTCGCGGACGACGTACTTGCTACGAAAACCGTGCCCGCGACGCAAACCGCCGAACACCAGCCACCAGCGACGAACAAGCGTACTATCACCCTTTCCGGTCTGCGAAAACGGGTCGCCGACAACATCATGAAGTCCGTGCAACGCGCCCCGCATGTCACGTTGCACCTTTCGGCGGATATGGGCGCGGCGATGGAACTACGCAAAACGCTCCTGCCGCCTATCGAAAAGAAGACCGGGATACGCCTGTCGCCGACCGACGTTATCGTCAAAGCGGTTGCCGTGGCGTTGACCGAACACCCGTACATGAACGCGCATATCGAAGGGGACACGATCACCTACTTCGACGATGTGCATATCGGGCTTGCGGTCAGTCTGGGCGAGGACGGCTTGATTGTGCCGCTGATCCGGGACGCGCACCGAAAAGGTCTCGCCGAGATCGCCGCAAACCGCGACGATATTGCGAAGCGCGCGCGTGCGAACACATTGACCGCTGCCGACATTCAAGGCGGCACCTTTTCGGTCTCAAACCTCGGCAACTATGGCATCGAAGGGTTCAACCCGATCATCGCGCCGCCGCAGGTAGGCATCCTCGGAGTCGGCGGCATCGCGGACGCCGTGGTCGCGCGAAATGGAGTGCCTGCGGTCCGCCCGATGATGGTCCTTTCCCTGTCGTTCGATCACCGGGCGACCGATGGCGCACCGGCGGCGGCGTTTCTGGCACGGTTGAAGGAGATTCTGGAAACTCCATCACTACTTCTGTTGTAAAGGAAGTAACACCGTGTTTCGCGGTATACTGTACCGGCTTGGGCGGGGACGCCGACGTGAAGTCGCTGTTCCCGCCTTTTTGCCGCTTCAATGGTAAGGAAAAATTGCAGTGCCATCTTCTTTCAGGCGTATTCGTATTCGCACGATTTTCTGTATCGCGTTATTATCGCTCTCATCCATTGCCGTGCAGGCGCAGGAACCAATAATATCGGTAGAGCAGAAGTCCCCGGATTCGAAGCGAGGACGTAGTCGCTCCTTCTATTTCTCCGTGTATACCGGTGCGACCTCGGCGCAATCGTCCGACCTGCGTCTGACTCAGCCGCGACTCGGTACCGATGTCACCTATCGGGATGTCAACTACGAGGGAAAGCCGTTCACCGGCTCGCCGTACTATGGATTCAAGGTAGGGTATTTTCTGCCAAAGGCCCCCCGCGTCGGATTCGAACTGGAATTCAACCACGCGAAGATGTACGCGAAATTGGGCGAGAGCAAGCAACTCACCGGAACATGGCAGGGTCAACCGGTAAATACCGTGGAACCGATCTCGGACCGGGTCGATAAATATCAGATCACGAACGGCATCAACGCGCTTTCTTTCAATATTCTATATCGTGTTCCCGTGATGGCGAGTGAAAAGTACCCGGACGGACGATTGCAACCGTATATCGGCGGCGGACCGCAGTATACCGCGCTCTACAGTATCAACAACGTCGGCGGACTGGGAGTGCGCGAAAAGTATCACCCGAACGGCTGGGGGTACCAACTCCTTGGCGGTGCCCGTTATCTACTCAATACACATCTTGGCGCGTTTCTGGAAGGCAAGTATCAGCATGGTGATGCTGTGTCCATTATCGCGGATCAGGGCGTCAGTGATGGCGGACGCGGCGTGACCGATATTCGTATCGCCCAGGTCGCGGGGGGCTTGTTTTACCAGTTTTAATTCGTCGCTGTGCTTGATGGGATGTTATACGCGGGTTGCGGATCATATCCCAGCTCCTGGTCGGCTTGCGCGACGAGCTCGCTGATCGCGTTTTGCACTCGCAATGTCGCCGCATCCAGATCCTCGTCCGGTCCGATAAAAATAGGGTCGCCGTAAACGATGCGGCATCGGGCGAAGGGGAGCGGTAACTGAAACGTGTCCCACGAGTTAAAGACGATACGCGGGCGGGCGGAGAAACCACCGGGGATCACCGGTTTCCCGGTTTTCTGCGCGAAATAGATCATGCCGGATTTGGCGACTTCGGACGGTCCGCGCGGACCGTCCGGCGTGAGCGCGATGATCGCCCCCGGTTTTTTCATGATTTCGTTCGCCTGTTTCAACGCAGCGACAGCTCGACGCCCCGATGATCCCCGGATCAGTCCCCAGCCTAATCGTTCCAGCAATCCTGCCAGTATCTCACCGTCATTGGAGCGGGAAACCAGCGCGTGATAGCCGCGCTTTGCGAACGCCGCGAACGCCGTGAATACGCGCCCATGCCACGTTACCAGGATCGCGCCGCCATACTGTTGTGTCGCCCTTTGTAGTGCCTCTTCATTGTGTGATGTCGTCCGCCAAGTTTTATATAACGCCGATACGATAAGGGCGAACAGGTTGACACCCATCGCGACCCTTTTTTCAGAGGAAAGTATCTGCTTCCACCATGCCCGAAGGTTCATTCCGGATCGGACTCCTTCTGCTTCGCTTGTGTCGCGTACAGGCGCGCATAGATTCCGTCGCGGTTGAGCAGGTCGTGGTGTGTGCCTGTTTCCACGATGCGCCCCTGTGACAGCACGACGATCTTGTCCGCGTTCTGGATCGTGAATAACCGGTGGGCGATAATCAGGGTAGTGCGACCCTTCAGTAGCGTATCCAGTGCAGCTTTTACCAGTGCTTCCGTTTTGGCATCCAGCGCGGAAGTCGCTTCGTCGAGGATCAGAATACGCGGATCGGCAAGTAAAGCACGGGCGATAGCGACCCGCTGACGCTGCCCGCCGGAAAGCGTCGATCCGCGCTCGCCGACACGGGTTTCATAACCGTCCGGCAACGCTTCGATGAAGTCGGCTATATTCGTGACACGAGCCGCATCGCGAACTTCACCGTCGGTCGCGTTCGGGCGGCCGTAGATCAGGTTCTCGCGCAGTGTCCCCGAAAACAGTACGCTTTCCTGTGGGACGATCCCGATCTGACGACGCAGTGATGCCATCGTTACATCCCGAATATCATGCCCGTCTATTGTGATTCGTCCGGCGGTCGGATCGTAGAACCGTGGCACCAGATCGGCAAGGGTGGATTTGCCCGCGCCCGTTTCGCCGACGAAAGCAACGACCTGTCCCGGTTCGATTACCAGGTCAATATCGGTCAGCACCGGCGTTTCCGCTGAATAGGCAAAAGAAACATTCTCGAACGCGATCCGCCCTCTGATCGAGGGCAATTCTTTCGCCCCCGGCGCATCGGTGATTTCCGGCTGAACATCCAGAACGTCGGTGAAGATCCGATCCGCCGCGCCCATCATGTCCTCGTAGGTGCTCTTGATACCGCCGATGGAGTTCACATTGGCGGAGATCTTCGCCGCGAAGAAGAGATACGCAGACAGAGAACCGACCGTCATCACTCCGTCGTGAACGAGCATGCCCCCGATATATAGAACTCCGGCGACCCCGATTGCTCCCAGAACATCTACGATAGGACCCAAACGTGCCGAGCGGCTTGTCGAGCGGAGTTGGGCTTGTAATGCCTGCTCACTGGCATTCTCGAATCGGGCTATTTCCCGTTCCTCTGCCGAGAATGCACGTACGATTCGGGGCGCGGCAATCGTTTCCTCCATCATGGCGGACATGTTGCCAAGCCGTTCCTGAGTGGTTTGTGACAAGGCACGCAGTCGTCGTGTAAGTGCCTGGATCGCAACCGCCATGCCCGGCACGGCAAGCAACAGGAAACACGTCAACAGCCATGATTCGGCGAAGAGCATGCCGAGAAAGATCGTAACAGCAAGCGGAGCATTTACCGCGTCTTTGAGAAGCATCGCAGCGTTCTGCACTTTTGCGGCGTCGCTTTGCAACGTGGACATGATGGCACCCGTGCGCCGCTTATGGAAATAACCGAGCGAAAACTTTTGCAAATGCCTGTAAATGTCGCGCCGGATGCCCTGACCGACGCGCTGTGCCGCAGTCGCTAACAAAATCGATTGACCGTATTTGAAGATGCCCAGCAGGATATACAGAACCACGATTCCGACACAGATCCAGACAAGAAACCTGCTCTGTGCCGAATTGCCGAGGTTATCGATGAACTTTTTGAAAAGAAACCCGGTGCCGCCTTCCACCAACGAAGCCAACGCGCCGCAAAGAAGCCCGGTGGTAAGGATGCCCCTGTGGGGGATCAGATAGGCAAGCAGACGGTGCCGGTTGTTTTTCGGGGGAGATTGTGGCGCGGCTGAGGATGTGGACACGGCATCGCGTGAGGCGACTTTCAAGGCGGCTGTACTCATTCGTTTTCTACTTTACCGTGCCGATAGCCGAACCGTTCCCGTGTTTCTGCCGCTCTCCGTGATAAACCGCCTGTGGCGGGGTTGGTGGGGCACCGCCCGGCTTTCCGAGCAGGGCGCGTACCGCCGCTAAATCCTCGCGAGTCCGGAGCATTCGGTCCGGCTCCAGAAGGTAATCGATCACCGATTCCGCCAGCGCGTCCGGGGTGGCGTCGTCCTGCACGAACTCGGGCACGATCCGCTTATCGGCGAGCAGGTTCGGCAATCCGATATAGGGCGGCAACGATTTCCGCACCAACCAGTATTGCGGCTTATTCCAGCGAGACATTTTGTACAGTATCACCATCGGTTTCCCGAGAATCGCGGCTTCCAGCGTTGCGGTGCCGCTCGCCATGATGACCACATCGGACGCGGTCATCACATCGTAAGCCATGTCCTCGACCAGAACGAGCGGGAGGGGACCCTCCGGTTCGGGAAGCCCGGATGCCTTTTGGATCCACTTCTTTTGACGCCGCACCAGATCTTCCGGTGCGGCGAACTGTCCGTCTGCGGATACAGGGACGCGCCCGCCGCCGATCCCGGTCGCTTCTTCCCATTCCCGCAAACGTCGTTCGACTTCCCCGCGCTCGGTGTCCTTCGATTGTCGCGCCCGTAAAAACGCCTGATACTTCTCTACCTGTTCGAAAACGGCTTCCTTGTCTACCGTAGAAGCGAGCGCGATCAAAAATTGTACGCCGGGGACGCGACGGCGGATGATCTCCGCCGCCATTAACTGCGCGGGGAGGATGTGCTCGATTTCGGCGCGGCGACTGCCGGGGAACAATCCCACGACCGGGTGTTCGGTCTCGATGCCGAAGCGGTCGGCGAACGTGGCAGGGGGTTCCGACGGTGCGACCAGGTCAAGCAAGGGATGCCCCACGAATTGCGCGTTGACGCCCAGGCGTATCAGTTCGGATTCCGACCACGGGAACGGCGTCGCGACAAGGTCGGTGTTTTCCTTGAGAGACGTGCGCTTCAATATTCGTCGCCAGGAACCCGGCGGAAAGTAGTAGAGGATAGCTGTCTCGGGCATGTGCTGACGTGCCCACGGACACAATCCCTGCATTCCCGCGAAACCGAGATTGAACGCACCCGCATCTATCGGGATAATCAGCGACGGTTTCCGCCGCTGAAGCTGGGTTTTCAAGTCGGAGGAGGCGGCAATAATCTTCGGCAGGAGTGCCAGACCTTGTGCGACCCCGACCACTCCCCAGCGGGAACTATCCACGAGGAGTTCGACCCCGGCATCGCGCAAATGCTTGCCGCCCGTGCCGAACAATTCCCAGCCGGGGCGGAGGTGGTGGATCTCCCGTGCCAGTTGTGCGCCGACACGATCACCGGACGCTTCGCCGGAGATGATCGCTATTTGCACGGATTGCGGGGATGGCGTCACGCGATTAGAATACCCGTTTTATCTTCGACTAAAGGCGCGGTTTGTCAAGTTGGCGTCCCGACGAACCATTGCTGATGTTCTTGACGAAGTCAACAAGATAGGTGATCGCTTCTTCCGGTTCGATCTCTTCCTCGATGGCTTCCAACGCTTGCGACTGGTTCAGGTTCGAGCGATACAGGAGTTTGTACGCCTGCTTCAGATTGGCGCGGCTTCCGGCATTGAGTCCCGAGCGGCGCAACCCGCGCACGTTCAGGTCCAGAATATCGGCGGGGCGACCATCCGCGAGCATAAACGGTGGCACGTCCTGTACGACCTTGCTGTAACCGCCGAGCATGGCGAGTTTCCCGATGCGGACGAACTGATGGACACCGACCATCCCGCCGATGACCACCCCTTCCTCGACGAGAATATGCCCCGAGAGCCCGGCATACGACGAGATCATGGTGCGGTTGGCGATAGCGCAGTTGTGCCCGATATGCACGTATGCCATAATCAAATTATCATCGCCTACGGAGGTCGCTTGCTCTGCGCCGGTCGCGCGGTGTATGGTCACAAACTCCCGGATCATATTCCGGTCACCGACATGCACATACGACCGCTCGCCCTTGAATTTCAGATCCTGCGGAAGACCGCCGAGCACCGCACCGGAGCGGATCGTACACTCCTTGCCGATGTGGGTATGCTCTTCGATGACGACATGCGGACCGATAACCGTGTTGTCGCCGATAACGCAGTTCGCGCCGATAACCGAATATGCCCCGACCGAAATGTTGTCGCCGATCTGGGCGTCGGGGTCAATAACGGCGGTGGGGTGAATGTTGCTTGCCACTCTGGATTCCCTTCCTGCCGCGAAACAGAGCGTCGTTTCGCGGATGGTGCCGTTATTCGGCGGTCTTTTCTTCACCGTTCGGTGACTGCAATGCAAACATGAGTTCCGCTTCACAGACAAGGACTCCGTCCACTTTGGCTTCGGCTTTCACGACACCCATGGTGCCCCTTGCTCGTATTAACGAGACTTCGGCGAGTAGTGTGTCGCCGGGTAGGACCGGTTTACGAAACCGTGCCTTCGCCACGGTGGCGAGATAAGCGAGTTTTCCGTTGTGTTCCGGCAGGGTGAGGAGCATAACGCCGCCGACCTGCGCCATCATTTCGATGATTAGCACACCCGGCATGATCGGATGTCCCGGGAAATGTCCCACGAAGAACGGCTCGCCAAACGAAACGTTTTTTCGCCCGACAGCACGGACACCAGGCTCATTCGAGAGAATGCGGTCAACGAGAAGAAAGGGGTAACGGTGCGGCAGAATGTCCAGCAGTTCTTTCGCGGAGATTTCCAAAAAAGTGTCCTTATTGTGTATTCCGGCGAACATCATTAAAATGGGGAGTGATGCCGAAACCACGGTTTTCTGACGGGT
>JACMIS010000229.1 GCA_014381035.1 Armatimonadota bacterium | reverse complement strand
GGTGTCGCCGCCGAGTCCACGAAAAAAGGCAAGTAGTGCAAGGACTTTAACACCACGACGTTCGTGAAGGGCTACGACTTCGTCAACAAGGACGCCGACCCGTTCGATGACCATGGTCATGGAACGCACGTTGCCGGGACGATTGCCGAAAGCACAAACAACAACGAAGGCGTCGCCGGTCTCGCCTACGAAGCGACGATCATGCCGGTCAAGGTTCTCGCCGCGAACGGTTCCGGGTATTCGTCCGACATCGCGGACGCGATCCGCTACGCCGCCGACAAGGGCGCGAACGTCATCAACATGAGCCTCGGTTCCAACCAGCCGTCGTCCGTGATTCAGAAGGCGTGCCAGTACGCGGCGAAAAAAGGCGTTGTCATCGTCTGCGCGGCAGGGAACGGATTCGGCGAACCGGTCGGCTATCCGGCGGCGTTCCCCGAATGTATCGCGATCTCGTCGGTCGGACCGAGCGGCAAGATCGCTACATATTCGTCGTATGGCAAGGAAGTCGCACTGGCGGCACCGGGCGGCGACATGATGGAGTCGAACAACGCGAAAGACGGCATCCTGCAAAACACGATCATGACCGGCAAGGGCGACCGCGCCAAGGGCGATGACTACTACGCGTTCCAGGGAACCTCGATGGCGTCTCCGCACGCCGCCGCGGTTGCCGCGCTCGTCGTATCGCAGGGCGTGACCGACCCGGCGCGGGTACGCGACATTCTGACCAAGTCCGCGATGCCGAACGGCGAGCCGAACAAATACGGCGCGGGCATCCTGTCGGCGTCGGGCGCGGTCTCGATGGCAAATGCCGTCGAGGGCGTCAAACTGCGGCACATCCTGCTCTTCGGCGGGGCGTTCCTGCTGATGGCAATCGGACCACGCCGCTCGTTCTGGACCCGTGCGGGCATGGCGGGCGCGCTCGGAGTCGGCTTCTTCGGGGCGGATGTGGCGGCAGACATGTTTGGCGCGAACTCGCCGTGGAACCTGCTGACGTTCTCGGCGATCCTCCCGTTGGCGGCGTATCTCGGCACTCGTAAGAGCCTTGGCGCGGCGAAGATGTCGGGCGCGTTCGCACTCGGCGTCGCCGTCAACCTGTGGGCGGGTTGGCACAACGACCTGACGCCGTTCACCTCCTACGCGTTCGGCAATGCCGCGACGCCGTGGACCCTGATGAACATGGGCGCGGCGTTCGTGATCGCCAACCTCGCCGGATGGAAAGCCGTCAAGCTTTCTGGCGGCACGGAGACTGCGGCGAAGTAGAGCACGCTTCATACGGAAATAGAAAACGCCCCGGCGGATCAATCGTCGGGGCGTTTTTTCGTGTTGGCATAGTAGGAATCACTATGCCGTTCACTCAGGTGACAAGACCATACTCTAAGCGAACCGGTATAGTCTGACCCGCTGCACACGCCAGGTGTCGCGCTCAAAGCGGATGTGCCGTCCCTGGTGGGTTTGGTCACCATTGAGCCATCTACCACCCTGCCAGACACCGCCATTCTCAAACCGTCCCTCCTGTGCGGACTCGATACCGATTTTGCCCTGTCCGTCGGACGGCGCGAAAGTTACGACCACACCCGACCCCATGACGACGAACTCGTCGGTACCGGTATGGAGCACCATCGCCGCACCACAGGGGGTTCCGGGCGGGGCATCCCACCTCCCCGCCCCGAGAGTCGGCAGAATGGTCGTCTGACTGTCCGCACTTCCATCCAACCGGTCGAACGTCGCTTCAAACGCGATCCCGGTGAGCTCCCCTTGCTCGGTTTGATTCAGGACCTTCCAGTCGAAATCGATCTGCGGCGACAGGCAGAGTATTTTCCCCTCCCGCTGACACTCGAGAATGAGTGCGGACATTCCTTCCAGCAACCGATAGCATTCCGTGATCGACGATTCCTTGTCTGTCGTTTCAATCGCGAAAGGCGCGACGCCCATCGCGCCTTTCGCGATTGCGTACAGCGTGTTCCCTCCCACGCGGGCAGACGCCGCCATTTCGGGGATAAATAGTGGGTTATCCCCGCGTACATAACGGCTCGACCACTCCTCGAAATTCGGGAAGTAAATATCGGGACACAGCATATCCAGCGACGGTGCTCCGGTCTGCCAGACTTCCATTAGATGAGGCAACGGTCCCGCACCGGGGTACTGACCCGGTTTATACCCCGGTCGAATCAGTGCGGCGTTCACGAACAAGGGCAGGTCGTATTCCCGCTTGCCCGCCGCCGCCGCCGCCTCGACATACGTGGCAAATTGCCAGGCGGAAAAGACTTCCTCACCGTGCGCGTCCGCCCCGAACACACGGGACCAGTTTCCCTCGGGGTGACCGCCAGATCGTCGCCACAGCGAAGTCACTTCGGGACCCAGTTCATTATTCCTCAGGCGAGATAGCAGTATTGCGGGGACGGGTTGCTGATAGGCTGCCTTTGCGTCGGCGGAATAATCCCGTGGTTCCGGGATCATCCCGATCTCGTTCTCCACCTGTACCATCAACACCGTGTGTTGCTCGCCATCGAATCCTTTCAGCCAGCGCATCAGTTCGGTAAAGGCGCGGGTATCCGCCCTCCGGGCCGCGTCGCTCGCCGGGCTGATGATCTCTACCACCTCCCCCGAACGCAGACGGACGCGCGGAAACCGCTCCGTATCGCGCTTGACCCAACCGGGGGCATAGCAGGACATACTATTCTTCCAGGTCCCGAACCAGAGCAGGACCAGGCGCAGCCCGTGTTCGCGGGCTATCTCAATCGTTCTCTGAACCAGGGAAAAGTCGTACTGCCCTTCCTGTGTCTCTATAAGATCCCAGTAGGCGGGAAGCAATACCGTATTCAGGTGCATCCGCTTCAGCTTTTCACAGATCGGTCCGAACTCGGTCAGGTCCGACGCGGTAGAATTTCCCAGTTCCCCTCCCAATACGAGGAAGGGCTTTCCATCCGCGATCAGTTGCGTTACGCGCCCGTTCTTTTGCAATCGTGGGTGGGCTTGACTTCCCATAGAACCATCCTCCTGACGCGCCACGGCGTCGTTTCGTTAGGGGACAAATAGTTGCAGGGCGATGGCTTCCGCCAATACTTTGTATCCCCCATTCGCCGGATGCAGGTGATCGGGACTCTCCGCTCTGGCAGATAGGCGGGAAGGGTCTTTCGCATCCCGTAACGCGGCGTCGAAATCGATTACGGCATCGAAATCCCCGCTGGTACGAACCCACGCGTTGATCGTCTGGCGGTCGGCTTCGAGTTCCGGGGTGAAGTAGAACGACTGACCACACGGAAGGATAGTCGCCCCATAGACACGTAGCCCCCGCGCTTTCGCCCGCGTAATAATGTGCTTATAAGCCGCGATCAGTTCCGCGTCGGACGCCGAGCGGGTCCCGAGGTCGTTGATGCCCTCGAATAGAATGAGCCAGCGTGCTCCCGGTTGTGCTAAAACGTCCCGATCAATGCGCTTCAGCGCGGGGGGACCCAGCCCGCCCCGCACCACACAGTTCCCGCCGATTCCCGCGTTTAGCACTGCCACCCGACCGGATGTGGTCGTTTCCGTTTGTAGGCGGCGTGCCAAAAAGTCCGTCCAGCGACCGTTGCCATTGGTCGGTGAGCCCCTCCCGTCCGTAATGGAATCCCCCAAAGTCACGACGGCTCCGGTTCCCGGCGTCGCCATCACTTCCAGCCCGCTCAGGAAGTACCAGTGATCGACTCTGATGGCGTCCTTAAAATCCGGCGTCGCAACGTCGTTGCCTTCCCACAGGTAAGAGGTACACCGCGAACCGGGATGCCCCGTGATCTGACTGGTTACTATCCGGGTATGAATCGTCACCGCGAGGTCGGAGAGCGGGGGCAGATCGAACGCCAGCGGGTCCGACGCGATGTGCGCCCCCGGAGCAATCTCGACCGGATCGTTTCCCCCGAATGTCACGGCTTTTTCGGTCCCCGACTGTATCGCCCCCTCCTTTCCCGCTCGCGCAACACGGACGGCGGACAGGGTAAGCGTCGTCGTCCCGAACTCGTTCGAGAAGCGAAGCCGGATCAGCTTGCCACCTAAAGACACGCGGATAACCTGTCGCAGTGTGGCGTCCACAAATCCCGGCGGTGGCGGCATGTTTCCCGGTTCCGTAAGTTGCTGCGCCGCCATCCATGTTCCGACCCAGTTATTCGGCATGCGCTATTCTCCGGAACAGTCGAGCCAGCGACACGCACCCGTTAAGTCGGCGGGGAAGTCCTCTGTTGTGCGGGCAGGGCTTGATTTCTTTGGTAAGGGACGCGGAGCGCGTCGGCAGTAGGATGCGACAAGTCATTGTTTTGGGAATGTTTGTGCCTGGAAAAATGCGCAACCTATAGGATGCAATAATCTCCGCGAACACATACACCATCTTTCTTTTTCAGTAAAGTATTGTGCTCCCGAACGGAGGGAGTCCTTTCCCGGTTACTGCTCGGCGGGGAACGGCTTATCGTATAGATGGCGTCGGGTCGGGGGCATCCCGGATGACCCCTTCGCGCCGTGCTTCGTCGCCACGATCTGATACAACCGGAGCGGTCCGTCGGCGAAGTTGAACGAAACCGCCGCGAGATACGCGACCCACATCCGGTACCGCTCCCGCCCGACCAGCGCGATGGCTTCGTCCTGACGCGCCGATAGCCGCTCGCACCAGTAGCGCGATGTCAAACCGTAGTGCCAACGCCACCCTTCTACGTCGGCGATCTCGAAGCCGCCCGCCTCCATGCACTCCTGCACATGCCCGACGTGGTCGAGTTCGGAGCCGGGGAAGATGTACTTGAGGATCAGTCGTTTTTCGGGCGTGATCTTGTTGAAGTCGCGCTTGTCGGATTTCGCCTTGCGCGTGATGCCGTGGTTGAGGAAAATTCCGCGGTCACGGAGCAGATCGAACACTTTGCGCGAGTACGTCGGCAGGTTGGCGATGCCGACATGCTCGAACATGCCGATGCTGGAGATCTTGTCATAGGTTCCTTCGACCAGCGTATAGTCCTTTAACTCCACGGTCACGCGGTCCTCTAAGCCGAGGCGTTTGATCTTTTCCTGCGCGAAGTCGTGCTGTGTCTGCGAGAGCGTGACGCCGTGTGCGTGAACGCCGAAGTTCTTCGCCGCGTAGCAGATCAGCCCGCCCCAGCCACACCCGATGTCGAGCATCTTTTCGCCCGGCTCTAAACGCAGTTTGCGGCAGATCATTTCCAGTTTGTTTTGTTGCGCCTGCTCCAGCGTGTTCTCCCAGTCGGTGAAATACGCGCACGAGTACTGCATCTCTGGGTCCAGAAACAACTGGTAAAACTCGTTACTCACATCGTAGTGAAACTGTATAAACGATTTATTGTCCCGGCGCGAGTTGTCCAGACCCGTTTCATCATTCTTGAAGCCGTGCTGGAGGTCTGCTTTGTCCTTCGGCGCGAAAAACAACACTGCCGCTTCGCGGAGTAATAAACCCTTGTCTAACTCGCGGGTGCGCAGTCGTCCACTCTTGCGAGCGACCTCGCCGAACGCCATTAAATCCCCGCCGTGAAAGTCAATATCGCCGGACGCGTAATGGGTCAGCAGGGTTTCGAGCGAGGGATTCCGGAGCAATGTCCCCAGCACGCCGGGTCCGCGCAGGGAAATAAAGAAGCGCGGGTCTACGTCGGGTCCCATCGGCACCATGGAATCGTCCCACAGGCGCACGGAAAACTGGGCGTTAAGCTTCTGCGCGATGTGTTCCAGAATGCGACGGGCGGCAGATAATTGTTTCTCGTCAGACAGGGGAATACTCCGAAAACTATGCCCGCTTCCGTGGGGCAAGAGGTGTGGCGTTGCGCGTATTATACACCGAATCGGGGAGCGAATCCGCCCGAGAGTCAACCTACCTATCGTTTGCAGGCAGCTCGTTATTGGGATTCAACGATGGCAGGCGACGTTATCGGCTAATATCCGCGAGAGTAGATCGGGCGATTTGTTCGATGTCTGTCGGGGTTGCCGGGTTCAGGATCAAGTCGCCGAGAATTTGCACCGCTTGTTCCTTCTTGTCTTGCCGACTCAGGATCAACGATTTGTTTACCAGGAGAAAGCCACGGGTTTCCGCGTCGGGTTTGTGTGTCAACCCCTTTTCGATTGCTTGGAGGCTGGCGACATCGTCATCAAGCAGGGAAGCCAACTCTTTGTAGGCAGGGGCGAAGTTCGGCGTTTGCCGTATCATGCTCTCTACGGCACGCTTCTTTTCGACAGGATTCTCCATCCACTCCCATTGGACAAATTGCTTGTACGTGCCCGGTGGCAAGTCGCCCTGCTTCTCCCGTTTCAAAGTGTCCACCGCAGTTATCGCGGTGAAAAAGCCGCGCGGTGCCAGACGCAAGGCAGCCGCATAGTTTTCGAGTGCCTTATTTGTTTCGCCTGTTAGAAGAAACGTAAATCCCGCGTCATACAGGGGATAGGGCCAGTCAGGGGCTTCTTTGTTCGCCTGCGACAAAAGATTCAGTGCCATTTTGTAGTCGCCCGCCCCGCCCGCGACCCGTGCCTGTTGGTGAAGCACCTGTGCCTTTTGCGGCACATCGTCTTTCCCGGCGATACTCCAGTTCACGGTCCCGGTGGCGTTAGCGAGGTCCGCCTCGGTGAGTTCGCGCCCGTTCCCATCGCGGTAGATCAAACGCGTTTCCTTTCGTGCCTTCCCGGTACCAGATGTCGGAGACGCCCCCTCGTTCGAGCAAGAAGTGGCTATGGCGGCGGTTACAACGAGGCAAGCCACTCGACCGACGCGCCAACGTCGTATGAGCCGTGATCTTTCGAGGGTAAACATACGGTAGTATGGTTCCGCTGAACGCTCCGATATTCCTTTTGTTCCGGATTCCGGGAGAATGCCACGAAATCCTCCCGGAATCCGGAACGTCTTAACACTCAGTGTCGCTCTGAACTACTCGAAGCCACCCGCCGTTCGCAACTGTGCGGCTACCGCCTCGTTCTTCTTCGCGACGGATAAACCGAGGGCGGTTTTACCGATGCTATTGCGGGTATTTACATCCGCCCCTGCCTTTAGCAGGCTTTGGACGATACCGGCTTCGCCACCTGCCGCCAGCATCAGCGGCGTGTTGCCCCAGTTATCCTTCGTGTTCGGGTTTGCCGATTTCTCCAGCAAAATGTTCACCACGTCGGGTTTCTGTGCCTGGATCGCGAGCATCAACGCCGTCATGCCGTTCACATTCCGGTTCTCGACGGATGCCCCGGACTCGATCAAACGGCTGACAATCTCGACGGAACCGGCACGGCTCGCCAGCATCAGGGCGTTCATCCCGATGGTATCTGCCGCGTTTACGTCGGCGTTCTCCTTGAGAGCGATTTCGACGATGGGCAGACTCCCCCGATTTGCCGCCAATATCAGAACCGTTTTGCCATCCTTACGTCGCGCTTCCTGTACGCTGCCGCCGCGTTGCAGGAACGCCTGGAACTTAGCGACATCGCCCTGCGCGGCGTAGTACAGCAGGTTCGCGTCGGATGCCGGGTTACGCACAATGGGACCGGGGGGGGTGCTCGACACGCTGGTCGCCGGGGTAAAGACAGGTAGCCGCGTATTCCCGCCGGTAGCATCCGTTTGTGCTTGTGCGAACTGCGTAGGCACCGCGAGCACGGCAATCGCCGCCGCATAAACCGTAGCACGGCACCAGTACGGGGCATTGCCCGCCCAAAACATCTTGTGTGACATAATTGAATCTCCTCCTGGAAGGTATACCCGTTGCTGTCGGTGTCAAACGAACCGGATTGGAATACGGAAAACCCGTGGACGACACGCGGTTCGAGAGTTTGTCTGGAAGCAGACGGCTTCGATTGCTCAGAGGTGCGTGAAAATCCCGTCGTGCTGGTGCATAGCGGCAAGGTATATCTACGCTACTCGATCTGCGACCCGCGAAAACCATGCCCATGTACATCTCCGCACGCGCACCGCACGGGCGCAACGGCTCGGATGGCACTCGGACGGCACGCCCAACCTCTCCAACCCGCCATCGTCCACGAGCTCCGCGATACAAATATCAAGGAGTGGTCGAATCGTCCAGCCACGTCACATGCCCGTCCGCCCAGATGATCGCCCGTCCGCCGGGTCCCGATATATAGCCGAGTTGCGTGTTAGCGGGTTCCGCCATTTCCGCCAGTGCCGTAGAACCACTGTGGGTGTAGACGAATCCGGGTTCCCCCGTCGCAGGATTTTTGAACACCGCTTCACTCTTGATGTACGGTCGCACCGCTTTCGCGACGCCCTTTCCCGGTTGGGGGTAATTCTCGTCATAATCCTGCGAATATATCAGGATTGCCAGCCCGACCTGTTTGGCGTTGCTCATCGTCACTTGCCGTTGTACACCGCGGATACCCTGCTCGAAAGCCGTCCGGGAAAGACGGAAGACCGGTGCGGCGCAGAGCGAGCCGTCGCGGGTAAAAAGGACCGCCGCCGTGTTTCGATTGACAAGGTAACCCTGTAGCCGCGCATTGGTTGCCACCAACAATGCGTCTGCTAAAAAAGCCTTGCTGATGGAATCCGGGATCGTGGGAACGGTCCCGGTTGCCTCCTTACCGGCGACAGAAGTGCCGCCGGTTGCCCGTAGCCAGAGAGCGGTGGTGTCCTGCGCCTGCCCGGATGGTGTCTGCACGGTTACATTGGTTATCATCGGGGCGACTCCCCATTCCGCGTAGGGCGACGGTGCCGGTTTATCGTCCGCAACCGTGGGCAACCTCTCGGGATGGGATACGATGCCTGTTTCCAGATTGACCAGAGTCAGGGAGTCGCGACTGGTTCGCTTGCCTTCCGGAGTCCGCTCGAAAAACTTCGTCGCAAACACGGATTTTCCGTCCGGTGCCCAGCGTAGCGGTCCGGTTCCCGCGTCGAGGCGAATAACGCGCCCCAGTCCTTGCGTCGTATACACCTGCAGCGACGGCGGTGTATCCGGTAGCCCATTCTCCCCCTTAACCAATGCGTGCTTGAGATAGGCGAGCGGTTGGTTCGGCGATACGGCGAGAGCGGCGTCACTTGCCAACCCCGT
>JACMIS010000228.1 GCA_014381035.1 Armatimonadota bacterium | reverse complement strand
CCGACCATGAACGCCGCTACCGGGAACGCCGCCAGGTATCCCCCGGTCAGACCGATGAACGGTAGAAACCCGCTCATGCCACCCGCAAACACCGGCAACCCCGCCGCACCCTCGACGAGATACGCGAGGCAGGCAAGATAGCCCCTTCGACTCCCGAGAAGCACCCCGCTGAGCAACACACCGAACGTCTGCCCGGTTATCGGAACCGGTGTCCACGGGAGTGGGATCGCGACTTGCGCACAAAGCGTTATCAGCGCGGACGCACCCAGAATCAGCAACGCGTCTCGCAGGAGGGCGTGTGCGCGGGACGGGAGCCACGCGTCGGAGAGGGTCAGCGGTCGGGGAGCGGTGTCAGCGAGTACAGTCAAGACGGAGATAATCTACCTTTCGAATATCAGAAATACCGCACGCACTATATCATGTGCGAAGCACCGCTTGCGGTAGAATACGGTATGAAACCATTGACTTTACTCCGCTCGTCGCGCATCGAATCCGACTCCGTGGACCTGTCACGACGTGTGAACGCTATTGCCCCCGCTCTGGATCTGGAGTTTGAGATTCGCCAGTTGAAGCAGGAAAAGAACGCGGTGATTCTTGCGCATTATTATCAGGAGGGCGAAATACAGGATTTAGCGGATCATGTCGGGGATTCCCTCGCACTCGCGCAAGCCGCCGCTAAAACCGAGGCGGATGTTATCGTCTTCTGCGGGGTTCACTTCATGGCGGAAACCGCGAAGATCCTGAACCCGTCGCGCACCGTCCTTCTCCCCGACCTGGACGCAGGATGCTCGCTGGCGGACCGTTGCCCGATTGATGTGTACTCCGAATGGCTCAAGCAGTATCCCGGCCATACAGTGATCAATTACATCAACTCCTCGGCGGCGGTGAAAGCCGTGTCGGATATTATCGTCACGTCGTCGAACGCCGTGGACATCGTTAAGCAACTCCCGCCGGATCAGCCGATTGTATTCGGACCGGACCGACACCTCGGGCACTGGGTGGAAAAGCAGATCGGGCGCAAGATGGTGCTCTGGCCCGGCTTCTGCATCGTGCATGAGCAGTTCAACGCCCGGCGTCTGCAAAAACTGATTGACGCCTACCCGGACGCACAGGTGATCGCGCACCCGGAGTGTGAGGAGGCGGTTTTGGACCGTGCCGATTTTATCGGTTCCACGCTCGCCCTGCTCAAGTATGTCACCGCGCAGACCGACCAGAAAAAATTCATCGTCGCCACCGAACACGGCATTTTCCACCAGATGGAGAAAGCCCGACCGGACGCCCAGTTTATCTGCTCGCCGCCCAACAGCGGGTGCGACTGCGCCTCCTGCCCCTACATGAGACTGAACACACTGGAAAAACTGTACCTGTGTCTTAAAGACGGCTACCCGGAAATCACGATGGATGAAGAGCTGCGGCAAGCCGCGTACAAGTCCGTATCCCGAATGATGGAAATGTCGAAGAATCTCGCCCCGGTCCAACAGAAGGGGGATTAGGGGAACAATCGGTCAAAGGGGATAGGGCCATGTTCTGATTCGCTAAGCATTCGGGTCAATCCCGAACAAGACGCGAAGCCGGAGTCGCCACGCCATCGGGGTTCGCCGATACAGATTCGCGATTCCGGTGCGTTCGATTATAGTACGTATCTCCCGGTGTTTCCTCTGCGAGGCGGCATCGTAGGAAATTCCGGTTTCGCCCGTTGGTGCCAGCATGTATTGCGCTACCATATGTGCGTCATAAGAGTCGCGCTCAAGATACACGTCGCGCCCGGCTCGAATGGCCGCGAGTCTCTCGGCGTCGCCTGCGAATCGCTCCAATTGCTTCTCGTAAACGCGCAGACCGGTTTTTCGCATCACTTCCCGGTTGCCCGACATATTATCGCCGTGAATACGGTACAAGAGCAACGGTTCCGGCACGCGCGCGAACGGACTTCCGGTCTGCGCGAGACGGAGCCACATATCCCAGTCTTCGTTGGAGCGCATCGTCTCATCAAATGGTTCGACCGCGTTCAAAGCATCGCGCCGGGTCAAGACTCCGCCCGCCGAGCGGATACAGTTACCCCGTAGTAGGTGTTTCCACATATCGCCATTCGCCGGCTCATCTACGAGCGCGGTATTCGGAACAATCAACGGCTGATCATCGGCGTTTATGTAGCGGGCGCGACAGAAGGCAAGACAGGCTTTCGGTTGGGCGAGCAGTGCTTGCTCTAATTTTGCCAGTGCCGTAGGCACCAGCAAATCGTCGGAGTCCAGAAAAAGCACGGCGTCAGAATCGGGCGCGGCGTTTTCAGTTCCGGTATTCCTTGCCGCGCTCAGACCGCCGTTCGGGCGGTGCCGGTAGCGCACCCGTCCCCCGGTTCGCTCCGCCAGCGCCTGAATAACCGACGCTGTTTTGTCCTGTGATCCGTCATCAACGACGAGGATCTCTTCTGGAAGGCGTGTTTGTGCAAGCAGACTATTGATCGTCCGCGCGACAAATGTTTCCCGGTTATAAGAAGGAATGACGACGCTGATTCGCATGGTTCCTATTCCCTTCAGGGCTCCACCACCGTTGGTACGACGACGTTTCGATGGGGCGACAGCACCCGGAGATTATGCCGGTGCCGTGAGCGAAGTCGGAGGAGATAAAGAGCTCGCCGAAAGGCACTCTTCCACTTCCCCGCAACCCAGTCGTTTCGCATCGCCTGTTTCCAACGGAACGCTGTCGCTTCGTGAAAAGTGTCATACGCCTTTGCCAGCACCGACAAGCGGTTTGGATGGTCTGCGTGTCGTGCGATTTGCATTTCCAGAACCGTAAATGCCCAGTGGTACATCGCCGTCTCGTCGGACGACATGGAGGCGTGAACACGATACAGGAAAAGAGGTTCCGGCAGATGTACGAAAGGACCAGTCTCGGAAAGACGGAGCCACATCTCCCAATCCTCATTGCTTCGTAGCTGCTCCCGCGTCACCCACGGACCGATTTTTTCCAATGAAGAACTCCGAATCAGCACGCTTCCCGCCGAGCGAATGAAATTCCCCGCGACCAGTCGCTCCCACACATCCCCCTCGAAAAATGGGTGCGCGAAGGGCGCGTCTGAAGGATTCCCCTCGGCATCAATGAATCGGCACGCGCAATAAGCAAGCGCGACGTCGGGTCGTGCCTGCAATGCTTCCGTCAGGCGTTCCAGTGCGTGAGGTGTGAGCAGGTCGTCCGAATCCAGAAATAACAATGCCTCCCCCGTTGCCAATCGTTGCCCGGTGTTGCGTGCCGCCCCCAGATGCGCGTTTTTCTGATAATGATACATCACCGGGTGCCGATACCTCGCAACGGCTTGCCGGGTTTCGTCTGTCGAACCATCGTCTACAACAATTACCTCATCCGCCGGTTTCGTTTGCGACAATACACTGTCCAGCGTTTTCCGAAGCAACTCCGCCCGGTTATAGGTAGGAATGATGACACTGATCTTCATCGTCTTATGCCAGTAACGACAGAATTTCGTCCATAAATACGCGGATAGGGTCCGGCGGGATCTGCCCACGCACCTGGCGTGCCGCCTGCTCTCCCATTACCTTCCAATTTTCCCGGCATTGCCAGGCACGCTCCAACGCCTCGTCCACCAATGCCGTTTTCGACGCGGCGGCAACAAACCCGGTTTCGTTATCGGTCAATAACTCGGCGTTGCCGCCGACGTCGGTGACAATGGCGATGCGACCGCACAGCATCGCTTCCACGACTGACAAGGGCAACCCTTCCCAGCGGGAGGTGAGTATCAGAGCATGATGATCGCGCCAGATATTTTCGACGTTGGAAGTAGTACCTGCGAACGTGACATTGTCCAGACCGTACATCTTTTTCAAACATTTCAATGTTTGCTCATTCGGTCCGGATCCATATAAGGTGACATGAAGCGGACGTTCTTTCCATTTCGGCGCACGCAACGTATCCAACAGAATGTCGTGCCCTTTCACAACCGTTTCCAGACGCGCTACCGACGCCAACCGAAATATACCGTCCTTCGGTTCTGGCCATGGCGGGTTTGCTTCAAACGAAACGTTGCACGGGTTGCGAATCACTTTTGCCTGTGTGATCGGAGCCGCGATCTGGCGACGTGTATCGCGCAGATTGGCTTCGGAGACGAAATAGTTCCTCACTGACTCCTCGTAGCCCCGTCGAAGCGGTTCCGCATGGGTGTCGGCGAACGAGTGCCCTTCAACGAAGCAGTGAGCGATAGGGGCGTAGCGCAGTTTACGGTTCGCGCACTCCAGCATCCATGCCGCCCCGTCGAAATGTGCCCCCTGCGATATTATCACCAGATCGGGGCGCACTCGCTCCAAAAACGGCGGGCGGGGAAACACCTTGTTCAACAGAACGTGCCGTAGACGATGCGTTTTGCGCCGCTCTACCCGCACCCCGGCGGCTTCCAGTTCATCTAACTGGCGGATCGTGCCAGGAAACCAGTTTACACAAGCCGAAACATCGGCGCGATTTTCCTGCACTAGACGCAGTGCGGTTCGCCCCCACAACTCCTCGCTCCCCCCCCACCCGCTTCCGTTCATCGTTGAAACAAACGCAATACGCGGTTTCGCACCTTTGCTTTCAACCATCATGCGTTCCCCCGCCGCAGGACACGACGTATCCACGGATTTTTCACCACCGTATATCGGGCGAAGAACATCAACAAACGCCGGTGTAAATGCGGGTCGAACGCAGACGCCTCGCGATATATTCGCAGGTTCCGCTCCCGGGGGATAGTGACTTCGTTCCTCAAAATCGGGTGCGTCCAGACGAAGAACATCTTCTCCCGAGCGGTTTCTATCACTTCCGGAGCGATGCCTATGAGAGATTCTATCGAACGAGCCATGCGATAACTTTCCTCGGCGTTGGTGCCGTCTTTCTTGCTTTGGTGCGTTACCGAGGTCGGTTCCATCCGAAATCGGTTCAATGGCTCCGCAACATACGCCAGACCGCTTTCCATCAACATCCGCACCCAGAGCATCCAGTCCGCGCAAAGACGCAGGGAGTCGGTCGTCCCACCGATTTTCTCAAACAGACCACGCCGGAACACCACCCCACTGGCGTTCGGGATCGTATTTTTCAGGCAAAGATAGTGACGACATTCCTCCACACCGTCAGCCACAAAATCCTTCTCCCAGCGGTCTGTCCCCAGATCCGAAGTCCATTCGAGCAAAGTACCGGTGTTTTCGCCCCGCTCATTCATCCGCCATGATTGACAGTAGGCAAGTCCGACCTCGGGGTGTTTGTCCAATTTGTCCACGAGTTGTTTCAGCAACCCCGCTTCCGCGCTGTCGTCCGACTCCGCTATCCAGACATACTCGCCGCTCGCTTCCCCGACGCCTTTATTCCATTGTTTGTAGCCGCTTCCGCTATTCGTCGTATTTATCAGCGTGCGTATTCGCGCATCGGATGCCGCAAGAGAATCAATAACTTCGCGGCTTGTATCAGTAGACGCATCGTCCATTAGAATCAGTTCGAAGTCTGAAAAAGATTGGTGGAGAATGCTGGCTATTCGCTCCGGAAGATACCGTGCGTGATTGTAATTGGGAACAATGACCGACACCTTGGGCATGATTTGCACTCACGATACATCGGCAGGAACAGAAACGCGGTTCCGGCTTCTGCGGATCAACGACACGCGGTATACCCGCGCAAGGAACCACAGAACATAGGGGCTGAGCCAGTATTTCGGCTGCGTTCGCAGGAGATACGAGAGCAGTGCCAGGCTTGTTTCTACGAGAGCCGGGTCGCCTCCCATGTTCACTCGGGCGTATAGCGTACGTGCCCGATGAAGTAGATCATGCGCCGACCATCTTCGCGCTTCGCGGTCCGTGTCTCGCAGTAGTTTGATTCTTCTTCGAGCGGAAAGACCGCCCACACCCGCCACGTTCGCGAGCGCACGATTCAGATGTTTGTTGCACATAAATAGTGTGCTTCGGTGCATCTGAAAAATATCGCGTGACGCGTTCGCACTGTGAAATCGGTAGCGCAGAGCGACGCGGTCTTGGAACAGGAACGTGTGCGCTTCCGCGAGACGGCACCACAGGTCCCAATCGTCGCATCCTCGCAGTTCGGGGGCGGCATCAAACGGGGTACTTTCTCCGAGTGCGTCCAGTGCCGTGCGTCGAATCAGGCACTGTCCGGGCGATAATATCCAGTTCTGCCGGAGAAACGCTTCATACACCCAGCCGGTCGGTGTCTCCCAGGGCAAGGTCAGCGGTTTGCCGTCTTCGCCAATAGGAACCGTGTCTTTGCCGAGTTCATCAATCGCTTCGGCGCGACCATACACAGCGGCGGCTTCGGGATGCGAACGGAATGCTTGGACTTGCCATTCCAACTTGTCGGGAAGCCAGAGATCATCGTCGTCCAGAAGAGCGATGAATTCCCCTTTCGCCTCGGCGATCCCACGGTTCCGTGCCGACGCCTGACCTCCGTTTGCTTGGACCACATAACGGATGCGACCGGACTCGATGAGTGGTTTCAACACCGCCTCCGTGTCATCGGGGGAGCCGTCGTTGACAACGATCACCTCGTATTGTGTGAATGTTTGTGACCACACTGAGTCCAGCGTCGTCAGCACCAGATCGCGATGTTTGTACGTCGGTATGATTACACTGACACACGGACCCGGACGTGCCCCAACATTAACCACCGGCTTTCGCGCCTCCGCTCAACATCCGGCGCAAACGGTTCAAGGGACGTTGCGCAATATCATTTCGTAACGCTTCCTCGATCTGGTCCCGATGCGCTTGTAGCCGTTCGGCATGCGCCCGTAGGTCGTTGTACTCCTTCTCCATTCGCGCGTATGCTTCGCGTTGATGTTCTAATTCCGTGCGTGTCAGAGCGAGATGTTTTTCAGCAGAAGCAAGCTGACTCCACTTCGGTTCCAGACTTTTCGCTAAAATCGCCGGTTCCGCAAGACGCTCAAAAAAAAGGCGGAGTTGTTCGGCGTCGCCGGGATTCGCATCGGTTAAAAACCGAAGTTTTTCCCGCGACTCATCGCCCAACGCCAACACCCCCAGACCTCCCGCATGGGTGAACGCGAACGCAGGGGCGTTCGTTTCGGCGCACAACTCGTCCCAGAATCGGTACACGCCGAAGTCCCCCTCGGTTACAGCAGTATCATGGAATAGCACCACTGCATTTTGAGTGCTTAGTTTCGGACGATAGGTTTCGAAGTCATGCTTCACCGCCTCGTACGTATGCAAGCCATCGATATGCAGAAGGTCAATCGAACCGTCCTCGAATCGAGATGCCGCGTCCTCGAAAGTCGCCCGTACCAGTTGTGAAAAATCCGAGTAGCGGGGATCATGGTGAGCACGCAGATCCGTATAAATCTCCTCCTCGTAGAACCCTGCTTGCTCGTCACCCTGCCAGGTATCTACGGCGAAACAGTGCGTACCAGTTTGCAGTGTTTTTACCGCCTGGCAAAATGCCGAGTAGGAATCGCCATAGTGCGTTCCCAGTTCCACAAGAATTCTCGGGCGCAGAAGTTCGATAAGTAGCATGGCAAACGGGATGTGCCCGCGCCACACAGAAAAGTCGGACAAACGCTCCGGTCGTGCGAAAAGAATGGGATGGTCAAGCGGTTGGAACGGTTTCGTGTCCGCCGAAGTTATCTGAGTTTGAGAGGGCATCATAGATTTACTGTTTGAGGGGTGCGGCATCCAGCCGTGCCGTATCCCTGTTAATTTTTGCTGGAGTCGCAATAACTTTCCATGTGACCGGAAGGTAGACCGAGCCATGCCCACCGAGAGGTCCGGCGTCCACGCGAAATGAAACAGCCTCTTCAATACGCTCTTCATGCGCTTCCCGGCTGCCGAAATCACCGTTTCCCGCGTCACCGAACAGGTGCAATCGAATAGAGTACATTCCTTCGTTGAGCGACATTGCGGGAACGCACATCGTGAGAACCCCCTCTCGCCCGAAGGTTTCCGCAGTCATATCATGAAGATAGGTATTCGTGGCGAACATTAGCGTGTTTGTGGCGTCCAGAATTTCAAGACAAAAGACCGGGGCGGGCAATGCGCGACCGAATCGGTAAGCGATCTCGACTCGAAACGGCTCCAGAACAGGGACTGTTGAAACGACGCTGGCGTCCTGATTCAGCAAACGTGCCTGTAGGATGCGGCACGCGGACGGGTCACTCAAGCGGACGATTTCTCGCTCTTTATTTCGTTGTCGCTCCTCATTTAGAGCGTGATCTGCGTCGCTTTTCGCCAGTTCGCTACTCTCCATGGCACGCCGTTCCGCTTCTCGGGCTTCCCATTCTTCCGGGTGATTACGCTTGAACTCTTCATCTTCGCGTTCGGCGACCACCGCCATGTATTTGCCTATCGCGTCCGTGGTCGGTCCGTCGTGCAGAAGTTGCCCCCGATCCAGCCAGAGACAGCGTTCACACAGCCCGGCAACTTGCTCCATCGCGTGGGACACGAAAATGACCGTCCCGCCCTCGCTCGCGAACTTTTGCAGGTGCTTGATACACTTGTTCTGGAACTGGGTGTCCCCGACCGCCAAAACTTCGTCAATCAGTAGAATCTCCGGCTCGATATGCGTGGCGATAGCGAAGCCGAGGCGCATATACATTCCTGAGGAGTATCGCTTGACCGGGGTATCAATGAACCGCTCCAACCCGGCGAACGCCACGATCTCGTCGAACTTTTTTTCCAGGTCCCGACGCGATAAGCCCATGATCGAACCGTTCAGGTAAATATTTTCGCGTCCGGAAAGGTCGGGATGGAAACCGGCTCCGACTTCGATCAGCGCACCGATCCGACCATGCGTGCGTATCTGCCCGGTATCCGGCTTGAGAATACCGGTCAGCATTTTAAGGAGCGTAGACTTTCCCGAACCGTTATGCCCGACGATCCCCACGGTCTCGCCGCGCCGAATCGAAAAACCGACATCACGGAGCGCGTAGAACGCATTGTCCGGTCCCGCCGCGATCTCTCGTTTGCGCCATAAGCCCGTGAAAAGTTCGCGCAAATCTCCGGCACGACTTTTTTGCAGAACGAAGCGTTTGGAGACATTCTCGGCGGAAACGGCTACCTCGGAATTCATCTTTTACGGGAGCCCTGGGATAAACGTTTTCGCGAGATTATATAAACCAAATCCGGTCCAGATGGTATTCACCGGGTCGGTCCGCTTTACATTCGGAACGAAGACGATGTCGTTGGGCTGAATCTCCGGATTATACTTCGCCTCCCCGGTTTTGAGGAACTTTCCATAATCGTAGCGTAGCACTTCGGACCTGCTTTGCTCACCGCCACGCAGGATCGTAACCGCGCCGATTTTAGCCTGTCCCGCAGTCGTCGAGCCGGAATCGGCCATGACGTCATGTAGATATGTTTTCCGGTCCTCCGGCAGGGTCCGTCGTCGCATTCCGCCCAGTTCACCCCAGACGCTATACTGACGGAGCGATAACGGAATCTCCAGCGTGTCGTTGTCTTTGAGATCGTGGTCTACCGCCGGGTTTGTCAAGACTTCCACAAGGTCCACATTTTCCACCGTGGTCGGCGAGGTGACATCACCCGGAACCGTATGCCGATACAGTCTCGCCTTGCGTAATTCACCGGTCGCGTTGTTGTGCGTCACCGCCAGTTGGACCAGGGCTTGCTTAAGCGTGTAGCGTTCGTCAATCTCCTGTTTGCCGCGTGGTCCCTCACCCTTAATAAACAGGAACTTGTTTCGCGGTCCCTCGACAACAAGAGTATCGCCTTCCATTAGCGGCACATTTTCGGGACTTGCTTCGCTTCCCAGCGCGGCGGCGAGGTCCACCGTGACCGGTGCCGGACGACGCGGATTTGTCAGCGTGACCTTTACCCGGTCGGTTTGCGGAATCGTGCCGATCAACGCGACCAGTTCGGTGACACGCCAGCCGTTCTTGAGATCGTAATCGGCACCGCGCACGGCACTTCCGCGCACGAACACACGGCGTACCCGCTGAACCGCGAGTGATACCGTCACCTGTCCCGGCTTCAACACGAATGCACGGGGGTTATTGAGCGACTTCCGGATCGCCTCGGCGAGTTCGGCGCAGGTCAGCCCGCGTGCAAAGATCGCCTTGTCCATCCGGGGCAGGACGACACTGGCATCGGCGAGGAGTGGAACGGTCCGGGAAATATCCGTGTGACGATCAATATTCACTAGGACCGAATCCCCGGTATCGAGGCGGTAGGTGGAAATATCGGCGGTAATCGGCGAAGGCGTTATCGCATCCGACGGGGCGGCACTGATCGGCGCGGACGGCGTTCCGTCGGTTCCTCCCAACGGGGCACTGACTTGCGCGAATATCGCGCCGGGCACGGACAGCAAAAGCGCGACTCCGCAGAATGTAGCGTTAGTTCTCATGAAGGCTTTCTCCTCATTTTGTTTCGGATTTAGCGGCAAGTGCGGAGGGCTCTTTCGCCGTCTCCTCGCCGACAATCACGCCCAGAAGGCGTGGCTGATAGCCATTAGTCAGGATACGTCGGGCGCGGGCGACCGACTCTTCGGGAGCGACCTGTGCGTCGGAGGCGACAAGTACCACACCGTCCGCGGCTCGCTCCATCGGCGAAACCAGGCGGGCAGACCAGACCGACGGACCGCTGATCAGGACCAGATCGGTGTCGGTGGCTTGCCCCAATTCGTCGTACAGATCGCGGAGTGCATTCTCGGTGAGCGGTGTCGGGTCGGATTTCGCGCCCGCCGCAAGGAAACGCAGGTTGCCCCCCGCCCCGACATGCAACGCATCGCTCGCCGCGACCCGCCCGGCCAGAATATCGGTGACACCAGGCGCGTCCGGCTTGCCAAACACCTGATGCAAGCGCGGTTCCACCCTGTCCCCATCCACCAGCGTCACCCGCACCCCGTCGCGCACGAGTGTCGCGGTAAGATATGCGGCGACCGACGCAGTGGTCTCGTCGGTCCGGGTTCCCGCCATCAGCACAACGGGCACGCGTCTGGCACTGACACTTTCGGTAGGATGCGACAACAGATGCCCGATCTCGCGGAATGCGTCCTCGGTCGCCGCGTCGGTCCCGGTCGCCGGAAGACCGCTACCGGCAGACGGGGACAATGCACGCCCTCCGACGAGCGAAACGCGTGCCAGAAGCGGCACACCCGCGATGCTCGGCAGATTCCCACCAAAAACAGGCGCGGCGGGCAGTTGCGGCAATAACGGCTCTACGAACGCACCTCCCGCCCCATTCAGTTTCGGCGCAGTCGCAAAATATTCCGCGACAATAGCCGATATAACCGCAAAAAATGCTCCGCCAAACAAGGCGAGAATCAGGTTCAGCAACGGTTTGGGACTGACGGGATCAACCGGAACCCGTGCCTCCTCCAGCACATCAATATTTTGTACACCGGTGATCTTGCTGATCGGCAGCTGGAACAACGCCCCGTTCGCTTTATTGTACGCGTCCGAGGTAACATCCACTTTCAGTTGCAGTTCCTGATACCGGACTCGTTCCGGGGCGAGTTCAAACTGTTCGGCTTGAAGCTCTCGCAATTGCTTGCGATACGCAACAATAGCCGCCTCGGTTTGCTCTACTTCCTGCTTGGCGCGAAGAAAGTTAGTTCGTGCCGCCGAGTAGTCCGGGTTTCGCCCGATCCCATATCCGCTCGGGCGCAGTGTGTTACTTTTCAGTGACTTAAGCGAAGCCCTCGCCGCCTCGATCTTGCTGTCAATATCCAGAATCTCCAGACTTTGCTCGCCGAAATCATTGAGTCTCACTTTGCGTTCGTTCGTGAGGGTAACGATCTGATCCTGATAATACTCGATCTGGCCGTTCTTATTCAGACTGGTCCCCGTAATGATCGTTGGGGGGATCGTGTTGACCTGATTGGCGAACAGGCTGACATCCTTCTGTTTAAGCGTCAGATCGCGCTCCGCGTCTTTGAGCGTATTCTGTATCAATAGCGTTTTTTCCGCTTGCTTGATATAGAAAGTCTTCAAATCGGACACACCACGCTTTGCCATGAACGTCTGCAAGGCGAGGTTTGCGGCGTTCTTCTCTTCTTCCGCCTTTTTCGCGGCGCGGCGTAGTCGCTCGGAAGAGCGTTCTATCTCACGTTCGCCCTCCTGAGCCACATACTCTTTGTACACTTCTGCGGCGACATTCGCGACCCGGG
>JACMIS010000227.1 GCA_014381035.1 Armatimonadota bacterium | reverse complement strand
CCAGCCGGATTCCCGTGCTGTCCAGCAAAATATTGTAAAGAATATCCGTGTACTGGGTGTACTGAATGTACAGATAAACGGCGACGCCGAGTAACACAAAGAAAATACCGACCGGAATCAGGATGAGATACCGCTTGACGCGCATATCTGGAGCCAGCCATTTGAGGCGCCGTCGAAACTGGTTGACGACACTCACGAATTGGTGCCCCAATGTGCGGCGTCCCGGTGTTGCACCAGAACTCGGTATCCTCGCTCGCGCAGAAATCTCGCTAACTTCTCCGCGACGACCACCGAGCGGTGCTTGCCACCGGTGCATCCGATTCCGATGGTCAGATATGCCTTGCCTTCCGCGACATAATGGGGCAGGCTCCAACCCACCAGATCGTAAAGCCGTTCGAGAAACGCTCCCGTACGATCATCGGACATGACATACCGCTCGACCTCATCGTCAAGACCCGTGTGCCCTTTGAGTTCGGGGATATAGAAAGGGTTGGAGAGAAAACGCACATCGAAAAGTAGGTCGGCATCCTGCGGCATCCCGTGCTTGAAGCCGAACGACGCCACGGTAACGGTGATGGGATGTTGTTTGCGCTCCGCCGTCGCGTACTCATCCATCAGCAACCCGCGCAACTCACCCGGTGCCAGTGCGGAAGTATCCATAACACGGTCCGCACGCTCCTTGAGCGGGGCGAGATACTCCCGCTCTCGGGCAATGGCGGGGATAATACCGCCGGTTTCGGCGAAAAGGGGGTGCGTGCGGCGTGTTTCTTTGAAGCGGCGCAACAGAGTTTCGTCGGAAGCATCCAGAAACAGTAAGACCGGCAGGACCCCAGTCTCATTCAAAATCTCGTAGGCGGGAAGCAGATCGGCAATATGTCCGCCACGAACATCGCAGACCAGGCAGAGCGGTTTCTCATCATCGTCCGCGCTCCGGGACGCGACCATCGGGAGTAGCCGGGGAGGCAGGTTGTCCACGACGCGCCAGCCGAGATCCTCGAACGTGCGTTGCGCAGCCTGCTTCCCCGCGCCGCTCATTCCGGTGAGAACCACGACTTGAGGCGCACTCCTATTCATCACGCTTCTTGCCGTCACCCAAGAATGTATTGAGAACCCCGAACAGTACGCTGGTGACGACCGAGCCGAACAATGCCGCCATAAATCCGTCTACCTTTAAACCGACATTCAGCTCGCCGACGAGGTAAAACATCAGCGCGTTGACGACCAGCCCGAATAGGCCGAATGTGATGCACGAGAGCGGCAAGGTCAGCAGTTTGACCACCGGACGGATCAATGCGTTGACCAGCGTCAGTGCCAGGACCGCGATGAAAGCGGCGACCACGCTTTGCGCACCCGTTCCCGTAAAACCCAATTTGAAGCCGAGTTTATCCCCTAGCAAAACGGTCAGATACAGAGCCACCGCTCCGATTGCCCAGCGTGTCAACAGTCCCATTCATTGTTCCCTCCAGTGCATTATACGAAGATTTGTCCGCATTTAGCACGTGCGTTGCATTCGGGCGAAAAATAGGTCCGTTGGAATGGCAATATTGAGAATATGTCTGCTATAATATCCGATACTATTTTAGTTATTGGATCGCAATGATGCCTCCACCGACTCGAAGTGAATTTGTATTTCACGTTTGACGGAACCTCTAATCGCGGAAAAAGCGTATTACATATAGCGGTGGGGAGACATGTACCCCCCAATTTGTTGGAAAATTCCAATGACCGAACTTCGCCGAAAGCGGCAAACAAGATCCATGAAAAGCAATCCATTTCGCACCAATTCCATCCGCCGACCGTATCTGACGGCGACGTTCGCTATACTTGCCGGTTCCGTTAGCATCGCCTCGCTCATTTCGGGCGCGGCATGTGAATCCGCCTCGACCAAGACCGTCGGGTTTACCGGGGACACGATTGTCACGGGGGATCCGCGCTTACAGGTCGCGGCACGGGGGCAGGTTGCGAACGGCACTGTCGCTACGACGAACCGGGATGGGGTTCGCACCGGGGCGGTGTCGAGCGAGGATGACGCGAAAATCGCGAAGATCACGTCGCGCCTTCTGGAATCGAACCATTATGCCCAGGTGCCGATAAACGACGACCTTTCCCCCAAGGTGTTTGACGCGTTTGTGGATACCCTTGATCCGCAACGCGTGTTCTTTCTGCAAACGGACGTTGACGCGTTTTCCACGGATTATCGGGACAAGATCGTCGGACTGACGAAACAACAGGGCGATTTCACCGCAGCGCAAAAGATGTATGCTCTGCTTCTGAAGCGAGCGGAAGAGCAGACACAGTACGCCAATGCGCTACTAAAAACCCCTGCGGCGTTCACCTTTACCGGCAACGATACCTACACGGTCAATCGCGAAAAAGCGACGCGCCCGAACAACGCGACTGAAGCACAAGCCCTGTGGAAACAGCGCCTTCGCTACGAGTTTCTGCAAGAAAAACTCGCGAAAGAAAAGCCTGCGGACATTGTCAAAACGCTCTCCCGCCGTTACGACCGTTCGTTACGTTCGCTCCGTGAATTGGACAGCGACGATATTTTCGAGCTGTACATGAACTCCATCGCGCATGCCCTCGACCCGCACACCGACTACTTCGGCAAGGCGACCGCGGAAACATTCGCGATTTCTATGCGGCTCTCCCTGTTCGGAATCGGCGCGACACTGCGCTCCGAAGATGGATACACCGTCATCGAGGACATTAAGCCGGGCTCCCCCGCGCAAAAGACCAAGAAGATTAAAGCCGGAGATAAGATCGTCGGTGTCGCACAGGGGAAAGCGGGCGAGTTCGTGGACGTAGTGGACATGAAACTCAACCGCGTCGTGGAGCAGATTCGCGGCGAAAAAGGATCCATAGTTCGTCTCAAATACATTCCCGGCGATGCGGCAGACCCTTCGGTGCGTGAGGAAGTGGTGATCGTGCGCGACGAAATCAAACTGGAAGAGTCGGAAGCGAAGGCGCGTCTTATCGTGCAACCGCAGCCCGACGGGAAAGCATTGCGCCTCGGCGTGATCGATTTACCGCTGTTCTATCAGGACCCCGAAAAGGGTAAAAGTTGTTCCGCCGATGTGGCTTTATTGCTCGAAAAGCTCAAACAACAAAAAGTAGACGGGGTGATACTCGATCTGCGGCGTAATGGCGGCGGTTCCCTCCCGGAAGCGATCAAACTAACCGGTTTATTCATCAAAACCGGACCCGTTGTTCAGGTACGGGACGCGGAAAACAACATTCGCGTCAATGAGGACAAAGACCCGGCGGTCGCATACAACGGTCCGCTAGTCCTGTTGACATCGCGCAATTCGGCGTCCGCGTCCGAGATCGTCGCGGGGGCGTTGCAGGATTATGGCCGCGCCGTCGTGGTCGGTGACTCGTCATCGTTTGGCAAAGGGACGGTGCAGGCGGTTTACGATCTGGGTCCGATCATGGAGCAAAACAGTGCGTCCGTGGCGGATGATCCCGGTCAACTCAAATTGACTATTCAGAAGTTTTACCGTGCCTCCGGCGCGTCGACCCAACTCAAGGGTGTCGTCCCGGAAGTCGTTCTCCCGAGCATTTTCGACGCTCTCAAGGTT
>JACMIS010000226.1 GCA_014381035.1 Armatimonadota bacterium | reverse complement strand
TTCTCCTCCGGCGCGAGGGCGTCTTTCGCGCCTCCCCGTGTCGGCAGTAAGAGAGTGTTTTCGACCAGTGCCTCGCGGGAAGAGATCGGCAACAGGTACATAAATCGTATCGCCGTATCCGTCTTTGCCATTGCCCTTGGTCTCGCGAAGTCCATCAGGGTCACGGTTTGTGGGTCGAACACGTCCGACTCCGTTTGGATTGTCTGCCCGAAAAACTGTTGAAGAAAAGTCACGTCGCCGGGATGCGCGACGGGGAATCGGGGACTGCCGAGGGCGAGGGCATCGAACAGTATCTCGCCGTGAAAATCACCGACACCGGTCGGGACACGAACGCCCCCCGGTTCATCACGGTACCCGCCCGTGATCGACACCCCGAGTCGCACCGTCACATTCGTGTGCGCCCCTATCCGGGCGAGTACCGCGGCATAAAAGTCGGCACCACGCAATCGCACGTAAGGCGTCGCGGGAGACGAAGCGCGGATGTCCGACCCGCCGTCGCTCCAACGCACCGCCCATGTATCCCATCGGTGCGTCGCAAGGTGCGTGAACGGGGTCGGCTCCGTATCCCAGAAGCACCATGTCCGGTCGTTCCCGAAATCGGTCTTGCGATCCAGAATCAGGATCGGGTCGCGCACACCCGCTTCCAGCAGATACCAGCAGAGCGAAAGCCCCGCGCACCCCGCGCCGAGGATGATGTATTTGTAGGGCGTGTCGGTGTCCATGTTTTGCCCCTGCCCTGCAGGCGTCTTCTCATCTTTCGCGTGGCTGAATACCGGTGGCGTACTGTCTTTGTACATGGGCGTCAAACCTTCTGTTTGTGAGATGTAAAACTGCTTCGCGAATAATCCGCTACCCCACGCAACGTCATGCTCGGGGCGGCGGTTCCCGATTCTCGTTGGGCACTACCACACGTCTCGCAGTTTCAAACATAGTTAAAAAAAATGAGAACTTATTTTTTCGATGGTAGTTGTATAGGACACACCTTGGGGTATCGAGCGTGGCACCTATCGCAAATTAGAAAGGATAATGCCAAACGCGGTTTTTTGGGGGTGCCATGGAACGAAGCCATACGTGTATCACAACGACTGTGAAAAGACACTCTACTTTTTGTTAGCGTAGGAGCTTTAGAAACATGCCGAATCTGTCGTTAGGTCAATATGACCTCGTATACAATTCCCTGTCGTTCACCATCGCGGCGATGGGTGCCGCGTTCGTGTTCTTTCTGCTGGCGCGTAATACCGTCGCCTACAAGTATCAGCGCGTGTTGGAAGTCGGTGCGCTTATCGTTGGTATTGCTTGCTACCACTATGTGCGGATGTTTTCCAGTTGGAACGCGGCGTTCAGCCATACCGAAACAGGTTACGCCCCGACGAACGAACTCTTCAACGAGGCGTACCGTTATGCCGACTGGTTACTGACCGTTCCGCTGCTGCTCGTGGAACTTATCGCGGTGCTTTACGTGACTGGGCAGAAGCGCGGTTCGTTGATCAACAACCTGGTGATCGCTGCCGTCCTGATGATCGTACTGGGTTATCCCGGAGAAGTAGCGACGGACACGACCACACGACTATTCTGGGGGACACTGAGCACCATACCGTTCGTCTATATTCTCTACGTCCTCTGGACCGAGGTCGGGGCGGCGATGACTCGCGAAACCGACGATGTGAAGGGTTTACTGTTCGGTCTGCGCCTGCTGCTGCTGGCGAGTTGGGGGGTCTATCCGATTGCGTACCTCCTGCCGCTCCTCAACCTCGACCCGGCGGTCGCGCTGGTCGGTAAGCAGGTAGGGTATTCCATCGCCGACGTCGTCGCCAAACCCATGTACGGGTTGATGATCTATGCCATCGCACACATCAAGACCCAGCGGGAGCGGGCGAATGCTCCGGAGAGCGCGGATTCTGCTCACGAGTCGACACTCGCGCCAGCCCACTAAGGCAGTACCATATGGACGCCCCTCATCCAGACATGGATAGGGGGCGTTCTTTCGTGCCCCTATCTACAGAATTCGATACGTCTATCAAACCACAGGAGGAAACAGGCAACTCCGTGGTGAAAATTGAGGAGATGGGTACGATACAAGCAAGGATACAGGCACTTTTCGTCTTTCCAAACCTTTGAAATAGGATTCCGACCAACCGACGATGGCGACAACGATGAAAGATGTGGCGCGGGAAGCGGGCGTGGATGTTTCCACGGTCAGCCTCGCCATCAATAACGATCCCCGCATCCGGCGTGAGACCCGTGAGCGGATCCTTTCTATCGCGTCGGATTTAGGCTACCGGAAAAATCACCTCGCTCGGGGCTTACGTTCCGGGAAATCGTTCACCATCGGGGCGGTCGTCGGCTACACCTCGTCGGCGTTCTGGAGCGAAGTATTAGCCGGGGCGCAGTCGGTCCTGGCGGAGCGCGATTATCACCTGCTTCTGGATTATGCCCCGTCCGAACTACGGCAGGAAGAAACCCAGATCGAGGCGTTGAAACAGAAACGCGTGGATGGCTTCCTGATCGCGCCGAGCGACGACGACCCGGAATCGCCCGACACCAAGCCCGCGACAGAGCATTATCGCGCCCTTGAGGCAGAAAAGATACCGTTCGTGTTCGTGGACCGCTTCGTGCCCGGACTCGACGCCGACTATGTCGCCGCCGACAACTTTTCCGCCGCCCGTACCGCGACCCGCCATCTGCTCCGCCTCGGACACAAGCGCGTCGCCTATGTCTACGCCCCGCACCGCATGAATACCGCCCAGCGGGAACGGCTACAGGGCTACCAATCCGTGATGAAGGAAGCGCGGCTGGAGCCGATCCCATGGGAGGCGTTACGCCCGCGCAACGAACGCTCGCTCGAAGGTCTGGAAGCCGGTCGCGAACTGTTAGCCGACAAGGCGGGGAAGGGCGTCACGGCGATACTCGCCGCGACCGACAGCACCGCGATGGGCGTGCTCCGCGCCCTGCACGACGCCGAGAAAAAGGTCCCGGAAGAGATGGCGTTGATGGGCTTCGGCGGCGCGTCCACGGCGGAATACATGCACCCGCCCCTTTCCACGGTCACTCTCCCGATGCGTGCCCTCGGGGAACACGCGGCGCGAATCCTGCTCGACCGCATCGAGGGCGCGGACGGTCCGGCGCGGCACGTCCTTCTCCCGACGCAACTGACCATCCGCGCCTCCTGCGGTCCGACGCGATAAATTGCGTGACTTCGGGGGTTTTCACCCATCGGTGGACATAAACGCATTAATTCACGAGTTGAGCCGGATACGGGAAACGAATTCGGGCACGCCGTGCACTCCCGGCACCGTGACGCAGAATAATGCCCCGGCATCTTCCTTGCCCTCGCCCTTCTTGTGTCCACTCGCGGTTGTGACATACATCTGAGTGTAGCCGGGACCGCCGAAACTCACAGACGAGACCTCGGTCACGCGGGGAATCCGAACACGGTCTATCTCCTGACCGGTCTCGCCGGAGTAGCGGACGAGGCATCCGCCGCCCCATCGTGCCGACCAGAGGTTGCCGTCGGCGTCCACCGTCATGCCATCGGGACCACCTTCGCCCGGTTCTCTGGGCACGGTGATAAATACGCTTCCGTCGGAAACGGCACCGGTTTTCCGGTCGTAGGCGAAACGAGTGATCGTCTTTGCCGCCGAATCCGTGTAGTACATGTGCTTGCCGTCCGGTGTGAAGCCCATCCCGTTGGAACAGCCGATGCCTTCAAGTACTATGGTCAATGTGCCGTCGGTATCGAGGCGATACAAGCGTCCCGGTCGGTCGGGCGCAGGCATCGTGCCGCAAAAGACACGCCCTTCGGGGTCCGCAAAAACATCGTTGAAGCGAGTTTCCCGCTCGTCCGCGATCTCCTCATGCACCGTGCCGACGAATTTTCCGTCGCGCCACGCCTTGATCGCGCCGCGTGCCATGAAAAGTAGCAGGGAACCGTCTTCCTGCATTGTAAAACCGCCGACGGGTTCGCCTTCGTAGCAGATGTTATGTTGCCCGGTCGCCAGATCATACCGGAACAGTTTTCCGGCGGGGATATCGGTCCAGTAGACGCAATTTTCCGCGGGGTGATAGTGGGGGTTTTCGCCGGTGTCGCAGGCATAGTCTGCCAGTAATTCGATGGTTGTTTCACTCATGGCTTATTTTACCCGAATCGTCTCCCCGTCCGGATCACTCCACCGGGTTCTCCAGCCGTCCTATCCCTTCGATCTCGATGACTACCGTGTCGCCACGGCGCAGGTAGCGCGGCGGGGTGCGCGCCATCCCGACGCCTTGCGGAGTTCCTGTCAGAATGATGCTGCCGGGAAGAAGTGTCGTGTCTGCCGATAAAAACGCGATCAACTCCCGCACAGGAAAGATCATGTCCACCGTGGTGTGGCTCTGCACCGTTTCGCCGTTCAGGATCGTGCGGATGGCGAGGGCATTCGGGTCGGGGATCTCGTCGGTGGTGACTATCACCGGTCCCAGCGGACAGAACGTGTCGAATGTTTTGCCACGGCTCCACTGACTGCCCCCGTACTTCATTTGCCAGTCCCGCGCCGAAACGTCGTTCGCGCACGTATAGCCGAATACATAATCGAGCGCGTTTTCCGGCGTTACGTCGCGGCACGGCTTGCCGATGACTACCGCTAACTCGCACTCATAGTCCACGGAATCGCTGACCAAATGGGTCGGCAACCGGATCGGGTCGCCGGGGTTTTGCACGGTGCCAGGTGATTTGAAGAACAGGATCGGATACTCCGGCACGTTCGCCCCGCTTTCCGCCGCGTGCTCCCGGTAGTTCAGACCGATGCCCAGAATCGCCGGAGGCGTAGCTATCGGCGAGAGGATTTTGGTAACCTCGACAGTCGTCCCGGAAACCTCATACTCGCCGAACAGATCCCCGATAATGCGATACGCCGCGTCGCTCTTCTGTGCCGCGTAGCCCGTCGTTCCATTGTTATCCCGGTATCGTATGATTTTCATGGGCTTTGTCGGTTTCTTTTGCGGTCATTAAAATGTCCGTGCTAAATCCTGTCTGTCAGCACGGCGTCTGTGATGGCAAGCGTTTCGTCAATGTCGGTCTCGGTGTGCGCCACACTGATGCTCCCCTGCTTCGTCGGGAGCGGGAAGTGATACACGCCGCGTGCGATCAGGGCGCGGCGGTAGCACAGATCACGCTCCATGTCGTGATACTCGGCGATGTCGTGCCAGTCCCGCGGGGCATGATCCATGAAATAGACGCAGAATGCCGATCCCTGCCGTGCGACAGTCGCCGTGATGCCGTGCCGGATGAACAGTTCCGTCAGTCCACGCGCCATGCGCTCCCCCAACCTGTCCAACCTCGCGTACAGAGTGCTTTTTTCGCGGAGCAGCTTTTCCATCGTGCCGATTGCCGCCGCCATCGGAAGCGGGTGCCCGTTATAGGTTCCCGCGATCAACACGCGCTTCATCGGGTCCGGGTGGTCGAACAAATTCATAATATCCGCTCGCCCACCGATTGCGCCGAGCGGATAGCCGTTCGCAATCGCCTTCCCGAACACGGACAGGTCCGGCGTGATCCCGGCGATGCTCTGATACCCGCCGAGCGCGTGCCGGAAGCCGGTCTTGACTTCGTCGAGCACGAAGACGACTCCGTAGCGGTCGCACAGTTCGCGCAAGCCCGCCAGATAACCGGGCACCGGCTTGACGATCCCGATGTTCTGCAAGATCGGTTCGGTAATAATACAAGCGACCGGGTATGTCTGGAACGCCCACTCGACCGCGTCCAGATCGTTGAAATTCAACACGTGAACGCGGTCGGCGACGCCTTCCGGCATGCCCGCCGACATCGGCACGAACGGATACTCGCCCCGCGAAACCCGTGCTCCGATGGCGGAAAGCGGCGTCATGATGTTGCACGCGACTTCGTCATGCCAGCCGTTATACCCGCCCTGCATGACGACAATGTGGTCACGCCCGGTGAACGCCCGCGAGAGCCGGAGCGCGTGATACGTCGCCTCGGAACCGGTGGTCGTGAACTGCACCCGCGCGAGCGACGACACGCATCGTGTGAGTAGTTCCGCCGCGGTCGCTTCCCACGGCGTAGTCCCGGTCCCGGTCAGTGTCCACCCATCCGTCATCGCACGACAGACCGTCCCTTCCACGTCCGGGTCGTTATGCCCGAGCAGATACGGCGCGAACGCGGCGTGATAGTCGGTATACTGATTCCCATCTACGTCGAACAGGTACGCCCCCTGACCGCGCACGAACGCGATGGCAGGTTCGACTTTGCGGTTGAGCGACACGGTGCCACCCGGTATGAAGCGATTGGCACGGTTAAACAACGCGTCGGATTCG
>JACMIS010000225.1 GCA_014381035.1 Armatimonadota bacterium | reverse complement strand
GTTATGAGCATTTAGCAAAACAATTTTCACAAAAAGAATGTCTTCATCAATCTGATTCAAAATCTCAGTTAACGCACGAACACCATAACAATGAACATTGTTTTGTTTTCTACAATTCGTTATGTTTGTCCTTTTTCTTTTTTTGTCCCAAGCGGACGGTGCCAGCAAAGTGTTAGTGCCGTCCGCGTGGGACAAAAAAAGACCCGAAACCTGATACTATACAACGCAAAATTTACGAAAAGAGAAAACAGAATGCAGAAAAAAACGAATAGCCTGCCCGGCATGAAACCACAGGGCAAAAATCCTTCCGAGCGCACTTCGGTCCCCGGACGGAAACCCAGCCCCAATCGAGTGCCAACGGAAAAACCACGCAAGCAGCGTCCGCAAGCCGAGGTGAAACCCGAGGAAACCATGGTCGAGGAAGTGTCGGGACCGGTCATCGAATCCGCCCCGGTCTCGTTCGATGATCTGGGGCTCCCCGAAGAACTGCGCCTCGCCGTCAAAGCGGCGGGATGGGAAACCCCGACCCCGATCCAGGCGCGATCCATCCCGGTGCTTCTCGCGGGGCACGACCTGATCGGTCAAGCGCAGACCGGCACCGGCAAAACGGCGGCGTTCGCCCTGCCGCTCCTCACCCACGCCGACGCCGGGCAGGGGCACACGCAAGCCCTCGTCATGGTGCCGACCCGCGAACTTTGCGTACAGGTCGCCGAGCAGTTCCACCTCCTTTCCAAAGGCACCGGCATGCGCATCGTCCCGATCTACGGCGGACAGCCCATCGACCGGCAGTTCCGCGCCTTGAAAATGGGCGCGCAGATCGTCGTCGGGACCCCCGGACGGATTCAGGACCACATCCGGCGCGGTTCGCTCGACCTGTCGCAGGTCAAGTTCTGCGCGTTAGACGAAGCGGACGAAATGCTGGCGTTCGGGTTTATCGAGGACATCGAAACCATCCTCGCCGAACTGCCGGAGGAGCGACAGGTCGCCTTGTTTTCCGCGACGATGCCGCCGCGTATCGCCGCCCTGACCAAGAAGTTTTTGCCGAAAGCCGAACTCGTCAAGATCGAATCCCAACGGCGCACGCTCGACACCACCAATCAGAGTTACTACGAAGTGCAACCGGGCAAAAAGCGCGACGCGCTGGCGCGGGTTCTGGACATGGAAACGCCGGGGCCGACCATCGTCTTCTGCCGCACCCGCCAGGAAACGAGCGACCTCGCCGAGGCACTGCGCCAGCGCGGGTACGATTCCGAGGCACTGCACGGCGAAATGAACCAGTCCGAGCGGGACCGGGTCATGAAATCGTTCAAGGAAGGGCGTTCGGAATTGCTGATCGCCACCGACGTCGCCGCACGCGGACTTGACATTGACACGGTGACACACGTCATCAACTACGACATGCCGTGGGACGTAGAGCAATATATCCACCGTATCGGACGGACGGGGCGTGCCGGGCGCACCGGCGACGCGATCACGCTGATCGAGCCACGCGAGCGGCGCAATCTTCGCATGATCGAGCAGATGACCGGCGCGAAGATCGTACTCGCCCGGATTCCCACGGCGGCGGACATCGCGGCGCGGCGGCGGGAAACGTTCGTCACGGCGGTTCGGACACGGCTCGCGGCGGACGATTTCGAGCGTCAACGCCCGGTAGTTTCCGCCCTCTTAGAGGAGTTCGACCCGGCGGACGTCGCGGCGGCGGCTCTCCAGATGCTCTGGGAATCGCGCGGACCGGCGGCGGACGAGTCGGAAGACGCCATCGCCGCCGACTCGGAGCAACCGGAAGCGGGCATGACCCGCCTGTTCGTGCCGCTCGGTCGGCAGGACGGGTTGCGCCCGGGGGAACTGGTCGCCGTGATTGCCAGCAAGGTCGGGTTGGTCGGCAAGCAGGTCGGAGCAATTGACATTCTGGACCGTGCGGCGTTCGTCGAAGTCCCGGTCAATCGGGCGGAGGAAGTCATCGAAGCGTTGAGCCGGACCAAGATTCGCGGTCAAAAGGTGCAGGTCAAGCTCGCGCATCCGAACGAAGGCGGACGCCCGCCCCGGCGCGGCGCGTAAGTAAAAACGGAAGCCCGGTGCCCGACGAACCGGGCTTCCGTTTGATTGAGGATATGACTACCGCGTGCCGCTTCTGCACCCGGACACGATCATCGTTCATGCTTTCACGGTTCAACCGATTTGCACTTGTCGACACTTAACACCGCGATACGCGCCCCGATATTTGTCAAGCAGCCTTGTAATCTCTGCGAATATCATGTCCCCCTCCGTTACAGCAAGGCGAATACGCGCCCACCTATAACTTTCGGCATAGAGAACGCTATTCCGGATGGAGTAGAGTTCTCTATGCCTATTTCTCTATATGAAGCAACAACCTGAGCGATAGGGATAATTGGTTGCTTGTTCTTATAATAGAGCGGTGTGTGAGCGCAACCGAGTGCTCACTTATACTGGTTATCTTTGCAGTCGGAGGCACCCCCTTAATGAAAATCGCTCCCAGTTGGAAACAAGACCAGAAGGTAAGCAAAAAAACGCCGCGAAACCCCTACAGGAATACACTTTATATTTCTTTCGCTGTTGCCCTGCTTGTCCCCGTCTCTTATGCCACGGCCTTTGGACAGTCAACCACGACAGCCCCCACGGCGTCGGAAGCCCCTGCGGCGTCAGACGCCGTCGTCACACCGACCTACCAGATTTTCACCGGCGACACCATCTCCATCGAAGTTTTCGGCAAGCCGGAATTGACGCGCAACGTCACCGTGGGTGTAGACGGCAAGATTACCTACCCTTTTCTGGGCAATCTGAAAGCCGCCGGACAGACGGTCACCGAGCTTGGGGAAGTGCTCCGGACCGGTTTAGCGAAAGAACTTAGTAATCCGCAGGTCACGGTCACTGTCGTCAAGCGGCGCATAGCACGGGTCGGCATCCTTGGCGCGGTACGGCAACCGGGCAAGTTCGTCATGGAGGATGGCTGGCATGTTCTGGACCTGATTGCGGAGTCGGGCGGACTGCTCGTTGATCACCCCGAGTGGGTGCAAACGACGCTGGTACGCGCCTCCACTGGTACTTCGATGCCTGTCGATCTGGTACGACTACTTGCAGCCGCAGATGCTTCGGAAAACCACCTGCTCGAACCCGGCGATGTACTTTTGGTGCGGGAAAAAGACGCCATTAAAACAAGGGTGCAGATTCTCGGCGCGGTCGCAAAACCGGGGCTGGTGCCCGCGCCAGCAGATGGCTCTATCGTGACCGCGCTTCTGTCGGCAGGCGGGATCATCCCGCGCGCCAAACTCAGCGAAGTCGTCATCCGCCGTAACGGGGAATCCATCCCGGTAGACCTGACCGGTCTCGGCACCGATGGGACCGTGAAAGCAGTGCCTGGCAAACCCGCCCCCTCGCTCCAGCCCGGTGACACCCTGATGATCCCGATAAACGGGTTGTCCTACTCGGTGATCGGTGCCGTCACCTCACCGGGATTACGTGAGTTTCTGCCGGAAAAGAACATGACGGCTGTCGCTGCCTTGTTCCAAGCAGGTGGTGGATTGCCTAACAGTGATCTGAAAAATGCTTCGATCGTGCGCATGTCCGCTACGGGACGACCGGATATTCTGCCGATCAACCTGGAAAAGGGCACCAAGCAGAACGACAAGAACGACAAGGAAAGCGCGAAATATGACGTGGCTCTCCTTCCCGGTGATGTGCTCTATCTGCCGACCAAGAAGCAGGGGAGAGACCGTATGAATGTCGTCCGCGAAGCCATGTCTTTCCTGCCATTCGCTGGTTTTTTCCTCCGTTAATACTCGTTCGCTTGCCTCGCCCTTACCCGGTGGTCCGGGTGTGTTCGTCATAGTCACGACAAAGGAATATATCTGTTGATGTTGCCCCAAGCCAACGGTCGAAACTCGATCACATATCGCGCCTTAGAGGCATTCTATCGGCACCAACGTCTTTTCTGGGTGGCTACGATTGGAATCACCAGCCTCGTGGCAGTCGCTTTGTTTGCGCGCAACCGCACCTTCGCGGCAGCCGCCTCCACACAGATAGTCACCGAGCAGGAAGTCGCGTCCGTGCTGGGACTGACCCGGCATAACTGGGCGACGCCCGCGCAACAGAACGTGAGCCGTTTCAACGATTTGCTCCGCGACGACGAGCCGGGCGGCTTCCTGGATTCCGTCCTGCAGAACGCCCGCCTCAGCAAGCCGATCAGCATAGACCCGCGTGTGCGCGATGAGCGGTTCAACAACCTGCGAAAAAAACTATCGGTTCAGGTGGACAGTGCCGATGTCTTCACCGTGTCGCTCACCTGGGACGACCCCGGCGAGTGCGAACGCCTTCTCCGGTCCATGCAAGCCGGATACATCGAGGCTGCCGGTTCGTCCCGGCAGGCGCAATCCATCGCCACCGCGAACTTCCTTGACTCGCAGATCAATTCGTATAAATATCGGATGCGCATCGCGGAACAAGCCCTGATCCAGTACAAGCAGGACAATTTCGGGCAACTCCCCGAATCGCAGACCGCCGAGATCCAGCAACTCGCCACGCTGAAAGCGGAACGCGACTCGTTGCGCATTTCGTCGCAGGACGCCGTCTTGCAACGCAAAGCTCTCGAAACGCGGCTTGCAGAAGTCGCGCCGACGGCAATCCTGGAAGAAACCGTCCGTAATACCCCGAAGACGGAATCCCCGAATGCGGCTGGTCTGCGCGAAATCGAACTGCGCCGCGTTACTCTGCTGGGTGAAGGTTGGCGACCGGACAGCAGTCAGGTAAAGCTAATGGATGGTCAGATCCGCACCCTCAAGAGCCGGATCGCTCAGGAGCAGAAATTGGAAAAAATCGCCGCCGCCAAATCCAGCGGGGCGAACCCCAATGTCGTACAAACCATCACGCAAAGTAACCCCGAATATACGAACCTTACGGAACAACTGACGCAAACTAAAATCCAGCAATCCACGAACACAGCCCGCCTCGTGCTACTCAACCAATACATCGCCGAGTACGAAGCTCGGGTGCAGAAGTTGCCCGCCGCTGCCCGAGAGCTGACCGATAAGACCCGCGACTATTCCATCATGAAAGAGCAGTATGAGGACCTTTTGAAGCGGCGTGAGCAAGCCCAGATCAAAGCAAACCTCGACAAAGTCGCCGCTACCTCGACGCTCCATCCCATCGGTCTGGTGTATGCGCATCCGACGGATGGCACGAAGAAGACTGTGCTGCTGCTTGCCGGCACTCTCATTTTCAGCATGATTGTCGGGGCGGGGATGGTCATCGGTGCCGAACTGCTGGACCCATCGCTGCGCTATGAAACGGATATCGAACGCCTTCTGGGGACGCGCGTCGTCGCCGCCCTGCCTTATATTCCCGGCAAGCCCGCAGTCGCCCGGCTTCCCGGGCGCGACTCGTTTGCCAGCAACGCAGCAACACCGCTGACCGGCGTGAACCCGTAAGGAACCATTAATATATGACCCCATTTTCAAATGTCTCGCGCTACCTGTCTCGTGATTCCGCCGCCGAATCGAACGAAAGAGAGATTCCCTCGGAAAACACCGCCTCCGAACTGACTTCGGATGCGAATGCCATCGAGGAGTCGCCCACAAGCAACCCTGCTTACCGCTCCGTACTCCGACAGTACGCCGCGTCGGCGACCCCGACGGCACTGGAACGCCCTGAAGACTCCGCCCTCCCGGTTCACGTGGAGTCCGTGGCGGCGTCCCCGGATGCGGTGCAAGCGGTGCTCCTGGAAACGCAAACGGCGGCGATCAGTGAAACGATCCTGTTCCACCATCAAAACAAAAACAGCGAAGAGGGCGAGTATCGCCGGGTCCGGAGCCCGCGGTTCGGCAAAGCGGCGCAGCGGGCGAAGCCGCACTCCCCCAGCATCATCGGCGTGACCAGTGCGGTCAGCGGTGAAGGAAAAACGACCGTCGCTCTGCACATCGCGCTCGCGCTCGCGCAGAGCACTTATAAGAATGTATGTCTGATAGACCTGGGTCTGGGGCGGGAAGTCCTTTGTCAACGACTGGGAGTTCCCCCGCCGGTCCATGGCGCGATAGATGTGCTGGAATGGGACGGCGAAAACGAGCCGGATTTTCTTCCCCTCCCACTCTTGCAGTGCGAAAATATCGGCAATCTGTACCTGCTCCCCGCAGGCAGAAGCCCGCGGCGCGCCGATAAAACGGCACACTCGCCGCGCATGGGGGACCTTTTCGCCATCGCCCGAGCCTGGTCGGACCTGATCGTGGTAGATCTACCAAGCATTGCCAGTGGGAACACGCTGCCGATCCAGGGGTATATGGATGGCGTCGTAATCGTTGTCCGCGCCGGGGTAACCCCCAAAGACGTCGTGGCGGCGGCGATAGAGCAGACGGGACGCCAACACGTGATGGGGGTTGTCTTGAACGGGCAGGAATCCTCTTTGCCGGGCTGGCTCTACCGGCGTTTCGACAAGAGGGAGGCATAACGGGTGCCGATGGCTTCCGCGATAGCCGCATGGGTCGTCGCGACGGCTGGCGCGTTTCCGAGCGCGTCTGTCGGGTACCTGCTTCTGCTATCCGGCGCGGCGGCGTATGGAGCGCGGCGGCGTGCCCGTGGTGTGCAGGCGTCCGTCACATCCGGCTCGGTGCCGGACGCCATCAGCCGCGTGACGGTCATTGTGCCCGCGCACAACGAGGAACCCGTTATCGCGGCGACGATACAGAGTTTGTTAGCCCAGGAGTTCGACGGCGGACACGTTCGGATTCTGATTGTCGCCGACAACTGCACGGATGGCACGGCGTCCATCGCACGCGAACACGGAGTCGCTGTGTGGGAGCGAACGAATCCCGATGAGCGTGGTAAAGGGTATGCTCTGGCGTGGGCGGTCGGGCGGCTCCTCGCGGAACCGGACCCCTCCGAGGCGTTTGTCATCGTAGACGCCGACACGCTCGCCGCGCCGGATTTCCTTCGCCACCTGATGCATAACCTTGGGGAAGGGCGGGATGCGCAAGGAAGATGTGCCGTGCAGGGGCGGTATGGGGTTTTGAACACCGACGAGGGGTGGCGTGCCGCCCTGATGGCGGGGGCGTTCGATCTGGTCAACCATGTGCGCCCCTTCGGGCTGGCGACGCTCGGGTTGTCCGTCGACTTGAAGGGGAACGGGATGGCTTTCACCCGCGCGGTTCTGGAGGTCGCTCCGTGGAGCGGTCGAAGCATCACCGAGGATTTGGACTACGGGCTCGACCTGCTGGCAAACCACGGCATCGTCGTCGGCTACGCGCCCGAGGCGCGGGTACGGGCACAAATGCCCGTCGCTTCGGACGCTGCGGCTTCTCAGCGCGACCGCTGGGAGAAGGGGCGACGTCTTCTCGTGCGAGAGCGTGCCGCGCCCCTTCTTCTTGCCGGTCTCCGCCGACGCGATCTGCGATTGTTCGAAGCGGGGGTCCGACTCCTTGTCCCGCCGCTCGCCGAATTGTTCGCGCTGTGTCTCCTGTGGAGCATCGCGGTCGCGGTCGCGGTCGCATTCGGCGTGTTGCCACAGTTTTACTTGTATGCCGCGGCAGTCCTGCCTGCCGCCTTGATTGCCTACCTGTTAACCGGGTTGTACATCGCCGGTGCATCCCGCGAGGCGTTCGCCGCGCTTTTACATGCGCCGGTATATATCCTGTGGAAGTTCGCACGGTATATCGTTTCGCCGCTTACGTCGCGCACCCCCGAGTGGGTACGCACCCGCCGCAACACGCCGAAAGGGACTGTGCCGCAGTGAATCTGGTGCTCGCCATAGCGGGTGCCGCACTCCTGTTCGGCTTATTCCCGCGTCGCATGACGCCCGCATTGTGGGCGGCACTGACCGGCTGGATCGTCCTGGTCGTTCTGTACCATTTTTTCAAATCATGAAACCATCGCGATCACGGGTGTATCTCCTCCGATTTCTGGTGCTCTTTATCGCGCCGGTTTTTCTGCTCGCCTGGTTCGGTGCCAGGGTGTGGCGGACGAAAGGCACAACGCTTCCGCACCGATTACAGGAACCGGCGAAACACGCCTACCATGCCTTCCGGGACTTCTTGTTCTCGTCGCGCGGTGGCGTAGCGCATGCCGCAGAGCGTGCCGACGAGCCGATGGTGATCTATTCGGAGGGTCTGGCTGACGGCTGGCAGGATTGGTCGTGGGCGACACGCCAGATTCAAAGCAATGCCAATGTACGGACGGGGAGATACGCGCTCTTTATGTCGCCCGAATCCTACAAAGGTATCTATCTTCACCACGCCCCGTTCGACACCGCTGGTTACGGCGCGGTCGAGCTGTATGTATACCGCCGGGGGGCGGGTGAGATCGCGCTCAACATCGTGGCAGCAAGGGCGGGCGACAACGCCTTCGGTCAAAAGGTGAAACTCCCGGCGTTGTCGGATGGGTGGACAAAAGTGGTCGTACCGCTCGCGCCGCTCGGGGCGGCGAATACTCGCATCAGCGGTTTCTGTATCCAGGACGCGAAGGGAGAGAAGCAGGACGATGTATTCTTCGACGACATTCGCCTACTCCCTGATACCACGGTGCCACCCGCACCGTTGGCAGCGACGGTCGCCGTCACGATAGATGGTGCGCAGGAAAAGCACCCCATCAGCCCGCTCATTTACGGGATCGCGCATCTACCCGGCGAGGACGTGAAAGACTGGCATATCGGTTCCCACCGCTGGGGGGGTAACCCGAACACCCGCTACAATTGGCGCACCAACACGGGAAACGCCGCCCGTGACTGGGAGTTCCGCAACGGCGGCGACAACCAGCCCAAAAGATCGCCCGGTGCGGCGGTGGATGACTTCGTTCGTGCAAACCGAGCGTCCGGCATCGCGACGGTGCTGACAATCCCGACTATCGGCTGGGTCTCCAAAGACGGCAACAAAAATAACCGATCCCTCGATGTCCCGAAGGACGGCGGACCCGCCCTCACGGGATACGCTTCCGGTGGCATAGCCGGATATGACCCGAGCGAGAACCGTGCGCGAACTAGTGTCCGTTCCGTAGCACGAGAGGCGGACGCCCTTCCCGGCGATGTCGCTCAGGACGCCTGGGTGCGTCATCTGGTCGCGACGCATGGGACTGCGGCGAAGGGCGGCGTCCCGATCTACGCCATGGATAACGAGCCCGATCTTTGGAGCAACACACACACCGATGTGCATCCGGCGCGGATGGGTTACGACGATACCCTGGCGAATTTCCTGGAATACGCGAACGCTGTCAAGGACGTGGACGCTTCCGCGATGATAACCGGGCCGGTTTCCTGGGGATGGACGGGGTATTTCTACTCCGCATTGGACCGGGGTGATGATAACTACCGCACCCACGCCGACCGGACCGCCCACGGCGGAGAGCCGTTCCTGGCGTGGTTTCTGCACAAGGTGCGCGAACATGACCGGACGGTCGGGCGGCGCACGCTCGATATTTTAGACGTGCACTATTATCCGCAGGGACCCGGTCTCTACTCGAACGCCGCCGACACCCCCACGCGCGACCGCAGGTTACGTTCCACCCGCTCTCTGTGGGACCCAACGTACAAAGACGAATCGTGGATCGGTGAGCCGGTCTATCTTATTCCGCGCCTCAAGGGATGGATCGCCGACAACTACCCCGGCACGAAGATCGGCATCACGGAGTGGAACTTCGGCGCGGATAACGACATTTCCGGCGGACTCGCCGTGCTGGAAACACTGGCGATCTTCGGGCGCGAAGGGGTGTATCTGGCGAACTACTGGACATTTCCCCGGCCGGGAACGCCGGGGCATCGGGCGTTCCAGCTACTTCGGAACGCGGACGGTCGGGGACACGGCTTCGGCGACGTGTCGTGCGCCGCGAAGAGTGCGGATCCGACGCGGGTCGCCGCCTTCGCCGCCACCGACAGCAAAACCGGGGTCATGACCGTGTTGTTAATCAACAAAATGCGCAAGGCGACCGTGACCGTACCGATCACGCTACGGAACGCGGGCGAAAACACAGTGCCGATCCTGTACCGGCTCACGGCGGACGAAGCCACCCTGACAATGAGCACCGCGCCGCGCATCCAAAACAGCGCGATGAATGTTTCCCTGCCGCCTTACTCTGCAGTGTTGCTACGAATCGGAGGTGGCACAGGGCGATGATCGTAGGCAACACCAGTATCGCGACCTTCACAAACTCTAAAAAAGCACGCGAACGCGGGCTGCTCGTCGGCAGCATTCTGCTGTCTCTGGCTCTCGGTGCGGCGTACACGGCGTTTCAGCTCGATAGCCCGCTGTTGCCGGTGGTACTGATCCTTTCGCTAGCGATCCCGGTCGTTCTGTGGGGTTCGGCACGCTCGGTACTATATATAGTGTTCGCCGCGACGTGTTTATTCGAACTGTTTCCCTCGGGCTACGCCGATTCGCTGACCGAACGGGTCCCGTTTTTCTGGAACGTGAACACGATCTTCCAGATCTACGCACACGCCAACTTCAAGGCAATCCCCTTTAATCTGGTGGAGGTAATACTAATCACGGCGGGAGTCTGCTCGCTGATTCGCGCCGTGTTCACCAAAACCTTTTCCTTGCGCGGGGGACCGCTCCTTATCCCGGTATCGCTCTACCTCTTCTTTGTCGTATGGGGGTGGATAAATGGGATGGCAACGGGCGGCGACTTTAAGCTCTCCCTTCAGGAGGTGCGTGCACAGATCTACTTCGCCGCCGCCTATTTTATGGCGGTCCATCTGGTGCGCAACCCGAAGGAGGTCGGCACCTTGTGGTGGGTCATGGCGATCTGCGTTAGTTTGAAGGGCGCGTTGTATACTTACCGACGCTACGTCACTATCGGCGGACTCCCGCTCCCGGATCAGGGAGTCGGCTCGCACGAGGAGGCGTTTTTCTTCGGTGCCTATGTGCTACTGTTGATCGTGCTGAGCCTCGCGAGCGACCCGGCGTATCGCTCTTTGTGTACATATCTGTGGCTCAACCTGCCCATCATCATCCTCGGCAATCTTGCCACGAATCGGCGTGCGGGGACTGCCGCACTTCTGATCGCCCTGCCGATGATGCTGTTCGCCGCCTACAAGGCGTTTCCCCGCTGTCGTCGCGCTATCGCGGCCATCGGACTTGCGGGCGTCCTTATCGGTCCGCTTTACTACAATGTTTTCAAAAACAGCGAGTCCGCCATCGCGCAACCGGCGCGGGCGATACGCTCCAACTTCGAGCCTGACGCACGCGACGCATCGTCCAACATTTATCGCGACGCGGAGAACGCGAATCAGATGGCGACCATACGCCTCGCCCCGGTCCAGGGCTATGGTTATGGGAAACGGATGCTACATGTGGTCGCGATAGCGGACATCAGCGACACCTACGAGTGGTGGGACTTGCTCCCGCATAACCAGATTCTCTGGGTGTGGATGCGTGTCGGCACGGTGGGTTTCGTCGCGTTCTGGATCATGGTCTGCTCCACGATCATCCTGTGTTGCCACGCGGCACGCGACGAAGGAATCGTGCTTTCCGTCCGCACCCATGCCGTCTTTTGCCTGGCGACGTTTGTTGCCTTGCTGATATTCGGGCTGTACGATCTGCAACTCTCGAACTTCCGAAGTATGCTGTTCACCGGGATCTGGGTCGGTTCGCTCGCCGCGGTCTACGTGCCGTCTCCCCAGACCAGCACAAATATGCGAAAGGAGTCTCATGAACATAACCACGCTTCTACGCGGTAAATTCGGGCGAAATGTCGGCTCGACACTCCTGACACAAGCCCTGACCTGGGCGATGACGATGGGCGTTACCCTCTTTTTACCGAGTTACTTAGGGGAGAAGAATCTGGGCACGCTGACTCTCGCCGCCGCATTCGCGGGATCGCTCGCGGTGTTTGTCAACTTCGGTACCTCGACCGTGCTGGTGCGCGAGATCGCCCGGACGCCCGAGCGCGTCGGCGAGTTAGTGCGTGCGGCACTGGTTTTGCGATGTCTACTCGGTCTATTGGTGCTGACTATCGGCACCGGGGCGACTTTTCTTTTGGGCTACACGGACAGCGTGCGGTTGGTCATCGTGATCGCTCTCGTCGCCAACGTGGCGGGGAACGTTACCGAACCGTTACAGGCGGCGTTGCGCGGCTTGGAGGAATTTCCCAAACAGAACGCATCGGCACTGGCGGAAAAAATCGCGTTTTCGGTGGGCACCATCGCGCTGGTATATGTCAAGGCGCCGCTCTGGTCGTTCGTCGCCGTGTACCTGATTGGCACCGTGATCTCTACGACTCTGGCGTGGCGTACGTTGCGCCCTTTCCTGCCCGACACGCCCCCAGCGTCCGACGGAGACCCGCCCCCGAAGTGGTACGCGGGTTGCCGCGACCTCGCCGTCGCCGGTTTACCCTTCCTTTCTTCCATGGTGTTCATCTCGATCTACGGCGACGGGTCGTCCGTGTTGCTGATGTCGAAGCTCTCGACGCTTGAGTCAATCGCTTGGTTCGGGCTGGCAAAGCGGTTCGCGGGGACGGCGCAGATGATACCGGTGGCGATTGCCGCGGCGATGCTACCGATTCTGACACGCCAGCATCACGCCGGGGACCGCACCGGCTACACGCAAACGGTGTGTCGTATGCTCGTCCTTATACTCGTCTGTCTGTTGCCCATCGCCCTGGTGCTGATCGTATTGCCCGAACTGATGTTGCGCGTATTGCACTACCCGGCAGGGTTCGCCGGGAGCGTCCCTGTTTTGAAACTGACGGGATGCGTCCTGATATTATGGTTCGCGCAACAGGCGGTAGGTACAGCACTGGTTGCGGCGGGGAAGCAGGCTATCTTCGGCAAAGCCACCGCTGTCGCCGCCATCCTCGCGTTCCCGGTTTGCGGCGCGTGCATCTGGGCGGGAGAACACTTTATGAAGAACGGCGCGTTCGGCGCGGTCGCCGCCGGCGCACTGCTGGAGTTATTTTTGCTGGTCTGCTATACCCGCGTTCTTTTGCCGGAACTCGCTTCGCCGCAAAACTCCGGGTCGGATATACGCTCGTCACGGAGCGAACTTACGGAGGCAATATAGAAGATGCAATCCCGCCCCATCGTTTCGGTGTTGATCTGTACACGTAACCGCGCCGATGAACTGGTCCACGCCCTGCGTAGTGTTTTATCGAACCGTCACACGGCATTTGAGGTGGTTGTGATTGATCAGAGCGACGACCACGCTACCCGCGACGTCGTGCGGTCCTGCCATGCCGAAGCGGACGGGCGCGTTTCTCTCCGACATGTCCCGACCGACACACGCGGCTTATCACTCGCCCGAAATCTGGCTATCGCTCAGGCGCGGGGCGAGATCATCGCGTTCACCGACGACGATTGCACGGTGGGCGAGGATTGGGTAGAAAACATCGCGACCTTGTTCACCGACGACCCGGATCTATACATGGTCTACGGGCAAGTGTGGATGCCGGAGGAGTACAAGAACCGCGACGAGATCATCG
>JACMIS010000224.1 GCA_014381035.1 Armatimonadota bacterium | reverse complement strand
GCCGACACCGACCGTTGCCGTGATCATCGGCGAGGGCGGCTCCGGCGGGGCACTCGGAATCGCCGTCGCGGACCGGGTCCTGATGCTGGAGCACTCGATTTATTCCGTGATCGCACCGGAAGGTTGCGCGGCGATCATCTGGCGCGACCCGACCCGCGGCGCGGACGCGGCAAAGGCGATGCGCGTCACCGCGAAAGACGCCTTATCACTCGGCCTGGTGGACGAAGTGATCGCCGAACCGCTCGGCGGCGCACACCGCGCCCCGGACGTCACCGGGGCGGCAATCAAAGAAGCGGTGGCACGACATTTAGCGGAGTTATCGCGACGCTCGCCCGAGGAACTACTCGCGATGCGCTTCGCCAAATACCGCGCCCTCGGGCGGTTCACGGGCGGCGACGCGGAAACGCCGCCGTCGCCACTCGCGTCCGGCGGGGCACTCTCCCCCGACCGACTACCGCCGTTTCAACCGGTGGCGGGTGCGGAGGCGGTACCGCAAAGCGTATAATGAAAGCGGAGGTGGGGAAATGAAAATCACAATCGAAGTGTCTGAGCGGGTCGCCGAACGTCTCGCGCGTATCCCGGAAGGAGAGGCACGAGACGGTGTCGCCTTGCTTTGGCTGGAGCGGGGATTAGGAGTAGGCGAGTTTTCCGATGAGGAGATCGCCGAAGCATCTACTTACACGGACGAGCAAGATCGTCTTCTCGCGCAAGGGATAGCGGCGTCGGAAGCGGGTCACACCCGCCCTGCGATGAATAGTTTTCTGGACTTTCTAAAACGTCGGGAACAGGAGCGGAAAGCACTGCCAGGACAAGGCGTCAAATGACGGAAGACGAGTCGGCGGTGCAATGGTCAGTGGTCGTTAGTGATTTGGCGGACGCCGATATTGAAGAAGCGTTCCGTTACCTCGCCGCGTTTCTCGAAGTAAAGCGGGTTGAGGACTGGGTCAAAGGGTTATATTTCGCTATTTTCGCGGTGGGCGGGTTCCCGGGACCATATGCCAACGCGGTGGATGAGGAACCGTCGAAACGGCGCGGGCACGAGGTTCGTCATTTCCTGTATCGCGGTCCAAAAAAACGCCCGCACTCTTTCGTCTACAAAATTTTCTATCGAGTCCTCCCCCTGTCGGCGAGTCCGAAGGAACGATCATCGTAGAGCGTATTGTTCACGGTTCTTCGAACTGGCCCGACGGAATCCCGAGCGATGAGGAAGGTTCGTGATCGTTCTCGCCGAGGAGGTGGAGCGTTTGGCACCGTCGGCGAGTGCGCGGGACATTGCCGCTTCGACCGAAGCCGCGCGGCTCGCCGGGGCGACCGTATACACGATGCCCGCCGACTTCGCGGATTGTGACACGGCGGAGAACGCACTTCATCACGTGCCCGAACAGGGCGCACCGACGCCGGCATTCTGGATCGGCTACATCCCCGACCCGGAGCGATATGAAGCGATTTACGCCGCCGCCCGCGCGAAAAACATCGTCCTCGCCAACACGCTGGAGCAACATCTGAATGCTCAAGAGTTTGACCGCGCGTATCCGAAACTGGCAAACCTGACGGCGCGTAGCGTGATGGTTTCCTCGGCGGATACGGCAATCCTTGCGGCAGAAGTGGAGTCGGTCGGCGGATTCCCTGTGTTCGTCAAGGGCGCGGTTCAGTCGCGCAAGTCGAAAGGCTGGAAGGCGTGTGTCGCCGAATCCCCGGACGATCTTGCCGCGTTGGTGGTAGCGCTTCTCGACCTTTCCAACCGCTCCCGTGGTCGTGTCATCGTGCGCGAACTGCTTCCGCTCCGCATCGCCGGACACGCGCCGAACGGGTTTCCGATGGGGCGGGAG
>JACMIS010000223.1 GCA_014381035.1 Armatimonadota bacterium | reverse complement strand
TGGTTCGATCCTTTCCCGCGCATTTTCCCCGGTTCCGGGTCATAAATTTGATGTATGACCCGGAACAGCGGCAAATGCGCGGGAAAAAAGCAAGGGCTAACGCGGACCGTGGTACAGAACAGAGCACCGCAGGTGAAACCGATCCAACGATGCGTTGGCGCCGTCCGCGCAGGACAAAAAAAGAAAAACACAATCTCAGAGTGGCGATTCGCTCCAGATCGGTGAGTTTTTGGAATAGTCCACACGGTAAAGCTTTTTTCCGTTTCGAATTGTCAGAACGCGATCATCGAGCGTAACATTCGGACCGAGGAAAACGGGCCAGGGCTTGGCTAAATCGAGGAATCCCTTCCCGCCGAGCGGCTTGTTATCAACGGTTACCGAAGGAACGCGTCCCCACCCCTCCCGACTCGCGCCTGCTACTGGGTAAACCGGCTGTTCAAAGGGAGGGGATTGCGCGAGCGAATAGGGATGATCGTTCGCCGCATTCTGTATATAGCCCCAGTCGAATAACGGTTCTATCAGCGGTTCGGGTGCGGTGCGAGTGCTTCGCATCCACAGCAGATTGCCGTGCCGGTTGCGATACCGCACCTCTTGATGCGACGCAAGACGGGAAATATCCAGCGTCGTCTTTTCCACGATTGTTTTTTGAAATTGCTCGAAAGAACCATCGTCCTCGCGGTTTCCCACTTCGACAACGAATCCGCCCGTCCCCATGTCGCCGATAACATCCGCAAGACGCATTCGGTCGCTGTCAGCGTTCTTTTTTGGCAGGATATCCAGCCGGGGCAACGGATTTTTCAGGGAACGGATCGCGATATAAATGTCGTCGTGACGCAGGAATACGGTGTTTTTTGCCCCATCGAGAATCATATCGGGCGAATTTTCCGCAAAGCGTGGAAAGATCAAGCCGCTGAGCAATCCTCGGGTAAGAACTTTTGACACATCGGGACCGTGTACGGAAGCATGCTTTTTGCCCGCCCATCGGCGTTGAAAACTGCTTGCCCATCGCGTCTGCCAATCATTCGTAATGGCGTCCGCTTCTGCTTGTCGTGTTTCCGCTCCGGGTGGCACATCCGTTATTTGGATCAATACGTCTTCATACTGCGCCCACTGATCATACGGTCCGCGCCCGCTGCCCTCTTCGGAGCGTGCATTGCTGTTGGCGGTCAGCGTCCACGCCGACGCCCCCTCACGGGAGCGACAGACCAGTTTCGCGGGTCGGAACTGCGCACTTGCTCCGGTGTAGCCCGCGATGGGCAGGTAGAGACAACCGAGCGCGAACCCGTTGCCAAAATAGAGCGATTCCCGCGCGATGGCGGCTCTGTCCAGTAGGTAGGTAGGATGCGCGTTCCAATATTGTCCCCGTACACCACCTTGTTTCTGCGCGACCGCTTCCAGCAGTGCGGGCGGACGGTACTTGCTCAACGCAACGTAAACGGCGTTGGTCACTCCGGTCGGTGGCGCAGGGCTGTCTCCGAACCACAAATAAACGAACTGATTTATCTCATGGGACAGCGAAGTTTCGTCCGCCCCACGGCTTTCCGGTCCCGCGTTGACCCCCTGCACATACTTCAGGCATATTTCGGTAGCGAAATAGTCCAGCAACGCACGGCAGGCATCCCGCACCCTGACATCGTCCGCATATTCGAAACAGGTCAACATGCTCCGCATCTGGTACCCGTAGTAGGTCGAACTATTGAATTCGCCCGGTCCCGCGCGGTAAACGTCCGCCGCATGACGCAGTATATAATCGCGCGTTGCTTCCCACCCTTTTCGCGCACGGGTGTCGTCGGGATGATCCCGCAACCAGTCCTGGCAGAGGAGGTATCCGGCGAAACGGCTCATGGCGACATGATTTTCCGTCCCCTCGCCCGTAAACAGGTTGTAGTTAGGCTGCTCGTCATGCGTCAGTACCGCGAGCGGATGCCCCTCGAACAGAAAGCGGCGGTCTTCCGGCGTGATCAGGTCCGGGTAACGCATCAGGCAAAGAGCCGGTCCGTCGGCGTTGAAATGAAACATGTTGGGATATGTGATCAGTGTATGTATCAATTGGCGGACGGTGATTGTATTTCCGGGAACGGGCTGATTCCCCGAGGGATCGTCCGCGAGTAGGGCGAAGATATGATTCCACAGATGCTTTCCAGGGTCAGAAACGGGGAACGTGATCGGACCATCAGTCGGGGTTCGGATGCGGGTTACGGGAACCCGCCGCGCCGCCTCAAGATAGGCGATGCGCCGCTGATAGAAATTGGAAGGGGCACTCTTCGTAATTTTTGCCGCGACAGTGGGAGCGGCCGGTTGTGTACACCCCCCGGACAGGATACAGCCAGTCACAATCCCGCCACCGAACAAGATACTAACCATTTGTGTTCCCATCAACGCACACGTTTGTCGTTAGATTTTAGCCGGGTAAGCCGGTACCGTGATAGGGTTTCGCATCACGGTACCGAAGAAAGGCACACAGCATTTGTTCAACTATGGTTGTTGCACGTCGAACATGGAAGTGAACTTCGGGTTCCCCGGCGACTCCGCCGCCTGCGTGGCTTTGACATTCTCGAACACCGTTTCCCCCTTTACCCATTTACAGTGACCATCAATGTAAGCAAAGTTACCACCGCCACTATGGCGAAACGAGATCCTTCGCGCACCGCCGCTTACGTTGAGAGCTTTTTCCGCCGGGTTAAACACGGCGGTAGCGGCAACATAGCTTGGCGTCGGATCGGTTGCGCTGACTGACCCGCCAACATCGCTGACGCCCCGGAAGATCGTCTTGTCACCGGCTAAGAAACGGATGAAAAAACCGAGGTTGGGATTGTTCTTTGTCCCATTGATGTTGTTGACGCCGTTGTCCGTGACCCACGCCGTTTGTCCCGGCTTGGTAAAGTCGGCGAAGGGCGGACCACCGTTTGCGTAGTTACTGGCACCTACTGTTAATTGACTGTACTCTACGATAGAAAGCACGGGGATATAGGTGAGTGCGCGGACCTGTTTGCCGAGTAGATTCTCGGAGTCCTGAGCCGACGGGCAGACATAGGCACCACCCGCCGCAGTGGAGTTTACGGCACTGTTGTACGCGTTTGTCGTGTCTATTTTCCCCCCTTGCATGTACGGGGGAAGTACCTGCCACCAGAAAATCTGCGTATTGTTGGGGGCGGGCTGGTAGGTACTGTTGATGTTGCCGGGCCACGTTTCATCGTAATCCTGGGTGTACATCAGTGCCGCCTTGGTGATCTGGTTCAGGTTGGACAGGCACGACGCCTGACGTGCCTTCTCGCGGGCGCGGGCAAATACCGGAAAAAGTATCGCGGCAAGAATTGCGATAATAGCTATAACGACAAGCAACTCGATCAGTGTGAACGCGGCGATGGTTAATCGGCGGGATAACAGATTTTTCTTCATACAAAACCTCCATTGGTGATTCGATACGTCATTCCGGGACGCACCGTGGTTGATTGATTACGCTGTTTGCGACACTATTTAGTTAGATTCGGCGCGGCTGCGCCGATGACGCACGAGCCATGAGGGTCACCGGACAAGTGACAGAGCAGTCTTCCGCCGCCTCGCCGTCAATTAAGCGGAGCAGGTGATCCACGCAAAGCCGCCCGATGTCCTCAAACGGTTGCCGGACTGTCGTCAGACCACCGAAAACACGTTCCGCGAGAACGGCGTCATCGAATCCGACTACGGAGAGATCTTCCGGAATCCGTAACCCCTGTTCAATCGCGACTTTTCCCAGACGAGCCGCCCAGCGATCCGTACAAACGAAAACGGCGGTAGGGGGTTCCGGCAACGCCCGCCAATTTTTCAGCATGTTGACGAATAAGTCGTCGGTGGTTTCCAGCAAAAAGGGGAGCGACGAATCCGTCACGGCGAGAGCCGAGTCGAAGGGAATCCCCGCCTCATCCAGTCCGTTGCGATAGCCGTCAAAGCGATCCAGAAAATTAGACGACTGGACCGGTCCGGCGAAGGCGATGCGCCGATGTCCCAGCCCGACGAGATGGGCTATCACAGCCCGCGCCCCCCCCAGGTTATCCGCGTTGACATAGCCGACGTTGCCCGGTACATGACGGGTAAGCATAGCCATCACCGGTAATCCCCCTGCCCCGGCGATCTGGTTGAGCACAACCGATTGTAAAGGAGGCGCGAGCCACAACAAACCATCCACCCGTCCGTCCAGAAACTCCCGACCGGACATGCGCTCAGGACGATTGGGCCACCCCGTAAAAAGCATGATGTCCTGTTGTGCCCTGTCTGCCGCCTCATAAATACCGGACAAAAGCAACATGGTATAGGCGTCATCCGGGTGTCGTTGGAGTGATTCCAGCCCGCCGATGAGCAGACCGAGAACATGGGTCCGGCGGTTTTGCAGGGCACGTATCAGACCGTTCGGAGTAAACTGAAGGTCCTCGATGGCGGCCTGAATACGCTCACGCGTCGCCCCCCCCATCCGACCTTTGTCATTGATATGACTGGATACAGCCGCAGGCGAGACTCCCGCACGGGCGGCTACGTCTCGTATAGTGGTGCGCTGTTGCTTCATTGCTAAATTTGATGCTTCATAGGAACAAATTTTTATGATAGTTGGTTGCTGAACTGTGTTTAGCAACCTGCTGAACACAGTTTAGCACCAGTGGAGTGGTGTGTCAATGCTCCGGACCATTTCCGTAAAATTTTTTCATGGAGAATACAAACGCACTCCAAAATAAGTGCCAGGTACCGGTCTTGAACCGGTCTACTCGGGATTTTCAGTCCCGCGCTTGTACCAACTCAGCTACCCTGGCTTATCTATTTCCGACCACGAACCGAAAAGTGCCGCGACAGGAATCGAACCTGTGATCTTCGGTTTATGAGACCGATGTGTTGACCGCTATACCACGCGACAATGAAGTTAGGTGATTAGGTGATTGGGTGGTTGGGTTGTTAGCGACCATCTGACAACTCGACGCCCCAACCACCTAATCACCTAATAACCCAACCGATCGGAATGGCTGGAATCGAACCAGCGACGCCTGTTCCCAAAACAGGGGTTATACCACTTCACTACATCCCGGAGTGAGTGATTAGGGAATTGGGTTGTTAGGGAATTGTCCTACGACAAGCGCATTTCCCAACCACCCAATTACCTAATCAACTAACAGGGGCGACAGGATTTGAACCTGCAACCGATGGGGTTGGAATCCACTGCGCTACCGGGTTGCGCCACACCCCTACAAAAACAAAAACGGTCCGTTCGACGTAATTTTTTACGTCCCGGACCGTTTGAAAGAAGAAATCGCGTGTTTGCTGTTACGCTATTTTCGTTTCCTTCCACCTGTCCGGCGACGCGGCATAAACTGCCACGGCTGGGCTTGCCACGGCGTAAATGGTGTCATCATGGGGTTTGGTGTTTGTGTAAACATGGTTTGAAAATGGTGACCTTCGCGGTCTTTATCGCCCGCGCAGGGGGAGTTGCTAAAGGGATCGCTGAAAGTTTTTTGCCGGGAGTTTTATCCCGCGTTGCGGCGGAACTCTCGCGGACTCTGCCCGATGTGTTTTTTGAAGCGGAGCGTGAAATAGAACGGTGACGCGAACCCGATCTCCTCTGCGATGGCGGTTATCGAGCGGTTCGTCAGTGTCAAAAGTTGTCGGGCGCGAATGAGGCGTTCTTCCTCTTGAAACTGTCCCGGTGTGCGTCCGGTTTGTGCTTTGAACAGGTGTGACAGGCGCGAGGGCGATAGGTTCACCGTGCGGGCGAGTTTGTCGAGTGAAATCGCCTGCGCGAGCCGTTCGCCGCGCAGAATTTCCATGACCTTAAACACCCGTTCGTCGAATTTCGACCGCGCGGATGCCAGTGGGTTTGCAGCGTCGCAGTGCAGGAGTGCGGCTTCGAGGGCGTTCATGGCGAACTCGGTGCGCCGGGGCAAGCCGCCGGTCGCGTACCGATCCATCGCGTCGAGAGCGGATTCGACGGCGACGCGGGCAGGGCTACTGTCACCCAGCGATAATAAGGCGATTCCCGGTGCGGTTGTCGGCAATCCGGTTATCCATTCTTGCCAGAACGGACGCGGCAGGAAATGAGCCCAGAGTAACCCCCACTCTACCGCCCCGCGCATAGTCGCGTAGTCATGCGGCGTGCCGGGACGGACGATCACCAGATCGCCCGGCACCGTCGTCACCTCGCCATGCGCGTGTCCGAATCTTCCGCTCCCGCTCACCGTGAGAATCAACAGATAATCTCTGGTGCCGGACGGTCGCCACGTGTTATATGTCGGTTCTTCGGTGAATCGCCCGGTGATAAGCGGATTCACGTGTGGTGCGTTGGTGACGGTGCGATCCGGCATAGCCATATATTATAGGTTTTTAGCTATTTCTGCGATGGATAGCCGCGGTGATTTAGCGTAACCTTATACCAGAAGTGCGGGGATGTACAGAAAGGTTTTGAAGACGATGACGACCCAGACAGAGAACTCTATCTTTTCGCCGGATAACCTGGCGAAAATGGCAAGCGAATTCGGCGAGAACGGCTACACGGTAGTGCGCGGTGTATTCGCTGATAATGAGATTTCCGAGATCCGGGATACCTTTATGGAGCAGGCGAAAAACGGTCCGGTAGACGGTTTGAGCGAGAAGCTCCATGTGGCGAAAGACGATAACGATCCGCTGAAGTTTTACCCGCGCATGATGCACCCGCATTTGCACGGGGACAAGTTGGTCGGACCAGTTTCGATGAAGTACATGCTCGACGCGCGGCTCCACGATCTTTTAGCGGCGTTCATGGGCGACGAACCGGCGGCAGCGCAAAGCATGTTTTACTTCAAACCGGCGGGCGCACGCGGTCAGGATCTGCATCAGGATAACTTCTATCTGCGCGTCGCGCCGGACACCTGCTATGCGGCGTGGGTCGCGGTAGACGATGCCGACGAAGAAAACGGCACGATGATGGTGGTTCCGGGTTCACACAGTCTGGAGATCTTCTGCCCGCAAAAGTCGGACGCAAAAATATCGTTCACCGATGCGTATGTGCCGGTGCCGGACGGACTTGAAGCGGTACCGCTAAACCTGAAAGCGGGCGACGTCCTGTTTTTCAACGGTTCGGTGATTCACGGCTCTTACCCCAACCAGAGCAAGGACCGTTTCCGTCGTGCGTTCATCTGCCACTACCTGCCTGCGACCAGCACGGAATTGTCTCCGAGTTACCCTTCAATGGCGTTCACCGGCGAGCGGATCAAGTTCGGTGCGGCGACCGGCGGCGGGGCGTGTGGCAACCAGTTCCAGGCGGCTCCGGTGCATTAGTCTAGTTTTCACCCCCTCCCTCGCTTCGCGGGGGAGGGGGTGAAAACTCGACGCCACTCTTCCCGAATCGCTTTGCCCGCGCCGCGCAGTAGCATGGACGCGGGCGAGCGGTCCGAAAACGCATCCACGACAGCGTATAATGTCCCGAGCGAGAAGTGCCGCTCCTTCGATACGGCATAGATCGGTTCCCATCCGTCGGGGTTGAACTTCGTTTTGAACGCTTCCAAACCCGCGAAGTTGTAAAATCGCCGCCCGTGCGCCCGTACCCACGCGAGAACAAGACGGAGCCAGAGAGGATTGGCATATGCGGGATCCCAACGGTGTGACGATAGCGGCACGAGTCCCATCGTTACGTATTCCGCGCCGTCCGCGGCGAGCGCGCGGACGGCGTTATCCACTAGAAGTTCTACCGTGCCATTCGGGGCGTTCGTGCCGCGAACGAACTGCTCTGTCAGCCAGCCGTTTCGCGCCGGGACCGGTGCCGCATTCAGAAAGCCGACCGGGACGCCATTTCGCTCGGCGACGAAAATCCGCTTGTCGCGCAGGTTCGCGAGCGTTTGTGGTTCGACCAGAAAGTGCAACGAGGGGAGCGGCTTGTGTGCGAGCCATTCGCTCAAAACGCGGCGCAGTTCCAGGGACGACTCGGCGTCGCGCACACTCCACTCCCGAACCAAAACGCCTTTGTTTCGCGCCCGCGAAAGTTGCGCCCAGAACGACGAACGCATCGCGCCGGGCGCAGCCCAATGTTGGGGGTTCCAGACCGGTTGCGCTCCCAAAATGATTGTGCTGTGGTCGGCGCGGCGCGATAATCGTTCGAACAACCGTCCAGCGGCACCGAAGTAGGCAGGGCTTTCCCAGTGCTTCGCGCAGTCGGCTTCCCATTCGGCGAGCACATCGCTCAATCGTTGCTCGGCACACACAGGTGCACCGGCAACCACGCGCTTCCCTCGCCGCCGCATGTAGCCGATAACCGCGTCGCCGCGTTCCGAGAACCAGTGTTCCATGCCCGGGTTCACGATCTGATACGCCGTAGCATTCAATGCATAGAGTTCCAGCGGGCTGTATATCCGGTCAGTATCGGCGGTGGTCACAGGGGAAGCATACCCGGTTAGAGGATTTACTCATGGGCGGGGAAATGGCGCACCGTGGAACTACAAAAAGATGGATTTACCTGGTCACCCGCTTATCCCATTGCGCAGAATATGGTGTACCTCGAATCTACATGAACCGTTAGGAGATTTTTTGTTGATGCCATCGTGCGGGGCGGACGTTCTTGACGTGCTAATTTGAGTAATCTTTGTGCGCCTTCGAATATAGATGACTGATGTGCATTCTCGGCGAGGCGGCGGTTCGCCACTTCTGGGACACACAAATAAGGATTCTTCTCTGTTAACGGCTTCGGTTGCATATCGTTATTCTGTCGCGCGACGCCATTCGAACAGAACGTCCGGGCACTGTTCTTCGTTCCCGGAACCGTCGCCGAATGTAATCGTCACGAATCCGTGATGCTCGTAGAAGCGGCGTGCCGCGTGGTTCTCTTGAAAGGTGTACAGGCGGATCGGCGAACCGAGTTCGGCTTTCGCCCTCGCTACGAACGCCGAGCCGATGCCGCGTCCGGTATCACCCGGCAGAAGATACAGATGGTCTATCCAACCGGCGTCGCTGTCCCGCGAGGTCGCCATCATGCCGATGATTTTACCCGACTCCTCGGCGACCGTGACTTGCCCGGTCGGGATCAAAATATCACGAATCCACCCGCGAATCTCCAACTCCGAATGTGCCAGAGGCGCGAACGACAAAAACGTTCGGCGCGAGACGAGATAAACGTCGGCGACCGCTTCCGCGTCGTCGCTCGTGGCAGGGCGAAAAATCGTCATTGGAATTATCCAGCATTTGGTGCAATCGCGGCAGATCGGTGGTCGGTCGCCGGACGCCGGAACTGTCGAGCAGGGCGGCAAAATCCTCGGTCCGGATAGGGGCATTGATATGATATCCGAGTGGCATGATATTTCCCGAACGTAGTATATCCCGGCGCGGTTCCGGCAGGAGAAACGCTCGCTTGCGGATAAACTACCGATAGATTCCATGACTGACGAATTTCTGGCGGGGTTGGAGATCACAGAGCCGAGTGATAGGACACTTGTCGAGCGTACCGTCGCAGGAGACAGGCAGGCGTTCGCGGTACTACACAAGCGGTACTACGCCCGCATCTACCGCCTCGCGATCTATCGTTGCCGTAACACGCAGGACGCCGAGGATGTCGCCGCAGAAACATTCGTGAAGGCTATCGCACATCTGCCGCAGTTTCGGTTCCAGGGGGAATCGTTATTTCCGTGGCTGTCGCGCATCGCGACCAATCTGGTGCATGATCAGGCGCGGCGGACCGCCGGGGTATCATTCCTGTCACTCGACGGCGACACGGCGGACCAGGTACGTTCGCTACTGGAAGCCATTCCCGGCACCGATTCGCCGGACCCGCATGCGATGGCGGAACGCGCCGAAACGCAGACACTGGTACGCGCCGCCGTCGCCGCGCTACCGGGAGATCAAGCCGAAGCGATCCTGCTTCGATTCGGGAGCGATTTACCCTTGAAGGAGATTTCGCTCGCGCTCAACCGCACCGAGGGTGCGATTAAATCGCTCCTGCATCGGGCGTTGGTCAATCTCCGAAAAACATTGATCACCGGGGCGATAGATTCCGCGTCGGTGCAGGAATGGCGGCAGAACGCCCAGACGGTGCAACAATCTCAAACGCAAAGTAACCAGCAAACCCCTGCCCCAGGGCGGGCGACAAAGAAACGACATGAGTATCTCGATCTCTGAACCGATGCGCATCGCACTCGACGCGCTATATGAGGGCAAGCCCGCCCCCCCGGAGGTGTTGGCATCCCTTACCGATGCCGAGCGAGCCGAGGTCGCCTCCCTCGCCCGCACCGCCCGCGTTGTCGGGTTATCTCTGAACCAGCCGATTCCGACATCGGAAATGGAGTCGTCCGCGCTGGCGCGGGCACACGAGGAGATGGCGAAGAAGACGGTGACGGCACCACCAAGCAGCAATACCAATAGCAGTGACAAAGGGACGCCTCCCGCCAGCGGCGGCAATAACGACACCGGGAACTGGTTCACGCGGCTTTTCAAAAAGTCGGGAGGCTAAAGCAGATTTTATGGCTGTCCTCGCTGGCGTCACGTTCCGAAAAATCGGCAAATTGCACTATTATGCCGCGGATGATCTATCTGCGGTGCTCGCCGTGGGAAATCGGGTCGTCGCGGAGACGGATCGGGGAGTCGAGTGTGGTGAGGTAAAAATATTACGCGACGTTGCGGGTGAGGAAAGCGATGCGCCGGGTTCCTTCCGATTGTTGCGCCAGGCTACCGAGGCGGATTTACGGCAGTGGGAGAAGCGTCAAAAACAAGGGTCGGATGCGATAGAAACCTGTCGTAAGCGTGCCGATGCGCTCCACTTACCGATGAAAATCACCGATGCCGAAGTGGTTTTTGACGGGAGTGGGATCACCTTCTACTTCGTCGCCGACACCCGCATTGATTTCCGGCAACTGGTCAAGGAAACCGCGGCGGCGATCAAAATGCGGGTTCATCTGCATCAGGTGGGGTCGCGCGACCATGCGCAAGCGTTGGGCGGATATGGTCCGTGTGGCCGTCCTTTGTGTTGCACAACCTTTCTGCGCGATTTCGCCCCGGTCTCGATGAAGATGGCGAAAGATCAGTCGTTGTTCCTGAACCCGTCGAAGTTTAGCGGGGTGTGCGGCAAACTCATGTGTTGCCTGCGCTACGAGCACGATGTGTATGTCGAGGCGAAAGAAAAGTTGCCGCATATCGGCATGACGGTCTCGCTTCCGTCCGGTGAGCGCGGGGCGGTGACGGAACTGAATATCTTCTCCGAGCGCGTCACGGTGCAGATTCGCACGGAGGAGGACACGCGCTCCGTGACGCTGCCCGCGTCCGACGTCCGCGCCGCCCGTGCCTGCGGCGACTGCGGTTCCTCCGGCGGTGGGGGTTGCGGCGGTTCCTGCGGCTCAGACACATGCGAAACGTCGGCGAAGGGTGCGTCGGCGGTTCCGGAGCCGATTGCTCTGGAGATGCGGTTTGTAGGGGGGCGACGCGGGAATTTTTAATCTCTGCCGAGCGGATACACATATCCCTGCACCACCGCCGATTCGTCCAGCCGCTTCCCGTCGTGGCTTTGTCGGACATGCCATGTCCGCGCCACAAATGTCTCCGACCCGATACGCCGGGCATAGTGCGCCCTCATTTGCGGGTGGGTAGCAAGAAACCCGAGCGGAGGCAGGTGCAATTCGTCGGTCTCGTAATCGTCGGTCTCGCTCCCGTTAATCACGACGCGCACCCCGTTCGAATAGCGGGCTTCCTCGACAGCGCAATCGGGTGTCAGAAACCGATGCTCTGTCAGAAATGCGCCGAAAGAAAGCGTATGGAGCGGGTGCAACACGCCGATGTGCGCGGCGGGACTATTTGGCGGGATCGGAGGCGCGAGATGCAGAAGTGCACGCAAAAACGATCCGCCCGCGTCGGCGTCGGTGTCGAAACACAGCGGGACGGCGTCATGGTGAACCACACTTAAGAGCGGCACGGCGGTCCCGAGCATCGGCGCGCCGATAGTGTGCCAGATGTCCACGAACGGAACCGCCCAGTCCCCGCATAAATCGGCGAAATATACCGTGTTCTTCGGCACGTTCGCCTCCGCATCCTGAAGATATTCCTCCATCGCGACCCAGCGGTTGCCGTCTGGCGGAAGGAAAAGTTGATTCGAAATCGCGGGAGCCGTTTCGTCACCATCCAGCCACGCCGACAGCGCGGCTTTTTCGCGCATCTTCTTTCGCAGTGTGACGTGACCGCCGTCGCCGACAATCTTGTCACGCCAGGCACGGGCGATACGGATCGCGTCGCCTTCCGGCATCAGCACCACACGTACATCGAGGCGGCGACGTTCCGGGTCGCGTTCATAGCGCAGATCAAGGCGCGCGGAGTCGTCTGTGCGCGAAAGATCGGCGACACCGTAGGCGGAATCGGTCAGGAGCGCGAGGGCGGAGCGGCTCGTGTCGGTACCCCGCACCGCTCCGACAAAAGGCATCGTCAGTCCGGCGTCCGCGTCCCAGATTCGCAAGGGGGTCGTTTCTTCCGGCGCATCCTTCGCCAGTAGAATCGCGCCCTCGCGATGCGGGATCGCCAAATGCGACACGCCGTCCGCCGGGATCGCGCACAGACCGGGAAGAAGAACGATCTGGCCGACGTGATGTGTTTTCGTATCACGGCTCGCTTCGACCGTCAGTTGGATCTCCCGCTCCGTGCAGGTCAGGTAAACGTCCACCGGGATACGCCCCGGTGCGTCCAAACCGAACAGGATACGCTTGCCGGTCGCGCCCGACTTTTCGGAGAGTGAGATGAGTTTCAGGTCGCCGAAAGGATAGTGGGTCCCGGTCCCGGTTTCTCGTTCGATGATTTCGATAGTGCCGAGCAACAAACCATCCGCCCAGAGGGTCTTAGTTTTGGTATCCTCCAGACGATACGTCAGATCGCCGCGATTGACCGTAAAGGCGTAGGGTCCGAAGGCGATATTCCAGAAGGCGTTTGCAGGCATGATGTGTACGAGAAGCAGTGTACCCCGTCTCTATGCTTTCTACTTTTTTCGCAAACTTTGTATGCTTTTTTTTCGACAATAGGGGATAATAGTCTGCGTGTCGGCTTGCCTGACTTTGTGACAGACGAGACAAAACGCTCTGGCATTCTTGAAGGGAAACGGGGTTTACTCATGCTTGATTCGCAAACGGCACAGGCGCATTTACGCGATGCAACCACGGCGCATCCGCTCACCGCCCAGATCGAACGGGCGCGGCACTTGCCGCCCGCACTACGCGCCACCGCGTTCTCGCTACTGGGTTGCGACCTGGACGGCAAACCCTTCACGTCGTACCGAACCTCGCCGGGGCGCGTCGAGGCGCAAGCGGAAGCGGCGGCACTGTGTGATGCCATCACGGTGCCGGAGCGCGAACAACTTTTCTGTGCCTTCTTTCCTAAACTCGGTCCGGCGATGGCGCGATGGTGGTCACCGGAGATTTCCCCGCTTCATCATGTGGGATGGAACCCGCGCCCGTTTCGCCTTCTGTACAACACGGAAACCAGCCGTCCGGGGCGATTGCAGCAACTACAAAGCCTACTTTCCGACTCGCCGCATTTCGGCGTCGGACGCTACTGCGAGCAGGACCCGATCTGGTTCGCGACCTACGCGCCTTATCTCGGGAGCGAAAACGGCCGCGCACTGATTGACGACCGCCTGGGGGCGATACTTTCCACCGCGATAGACCGCAGCGACCCGTCACAGGGGAACGCGATACAGGAAGTGTTACTTCTTTCGGCACGCGGCGAACATCCGGTTGGAGTCATGGGGCGACACGTTGTCCGCGCCCTGCTGTCGTCTTCTCGCCCCGACGGGTGGCAATACATGGCAAAAATACTTGCCGAATCGGGCGAGGACATCGTGGTCCGGCGGCAGATCCTCGGCGTCGCCGGAGAAGCACACCCCGCCGCATTTGTCCGACTGCTCGCCGTGATCCGTGAGAATAATCTGCTTCGCTTCCCGGATGTGATCAAGACCGTTATCGGATGGCTCGGGGTCGAGGAAGAAGGGTTCTCCCCTTCTTCGGGAAACGCGATCATAGAGCAGATAGAATCGTTCCTCGCCGACGATGTTCACCGGGAAAAAGCGATTTTCAACTCCCACGACGGTGCGACCGTCTATTACGCCCTCTGGTGCGCGGCGTTCATGGATGTTCGTCACGCGGTCGCGCTGGCATCACGCCAACTAACCGGGTCGCACGTCCAGTGCCGATTCGCGGCGGCGTACCTTCTTGCGCAGGTGCGCTTACCGGAAGCCGAAGGGTTGCTCCTGAGCACGTTAGACGATCCCGACTTGCGTATCGCTACATTCGCTTTCAGTGCGATAGATTGGAACACCAAACACGCGCGCAACGCTCCCGTCGGCGAAATCAGCGGGTCGTTTCCGGCGGTCATTCCTTCCGTTTCCGATGCGGAGCGCAAGGAGCAGGGTCGGGAAGTCGGTCTGCTCGGGGCACTCCGCGACTTCGTCGCCAGCATTGGTACCCGCGTAGCGATTGATAAAGGCGCGGACAGTTCGCCGCTCAAAACAGAGGCGACTCCCCTGGCGTCCCATGTCACCATCGGCACCTTCGACCGGGTCACTCGCAACCTGCTCCGTTTCCCGGCTAAGGAACGGCAACTGGACCCGATCATTTGGGGATGGACACGACGCCCCGCCGCGCAGTCGCGCCTCGCCGATGTGCTACCGGGGCTACTGGAAGACCGGCCCTTGTCGCGACTGTATCCGTTTTTGCCGATGATGAGCGCGAGCGGTCGCTGGCAACTTGCCGAGGTGCTGCACGGGAAACGCCCCCGCACGACCGAGGGGACGAATCTTCTGATAACGCTTCTTTCCGACGGTGCCGCGAACGTCCGCCAACGAGCCGCCGATATATTGAGGCGTTTCCCGCTCGGCGACTCGGAGATGACGCGCCTGGAACAGATCATCGCCCACCGCCATCCCGCGGACATCCAACGCCCCGTGATGGCACTGCTGCTGACGCGCTCCGACGACGCGGTGATGGACACGGCGAGCCGTTTGCTCATCTCCCCGGAAACTTCGACCCGCGCGGCAGGATTCGCCGTGCTGGGGCAACTCGCGGAGAAACGTCGCTCTCTGGATCGCGTCCACGATCTCGTGGAGGGCTGGCTAAACGGCATCGAGCCGGTGCTTATCTCCGACCTGGAAATGGCGCAACTGAAGCTGCTTCTCCCCCCACGGCGCATCGCCGCACTGAATGCCGCACGCAAACCCGCGTAACCGATGGCTTTACTCGCGCCAGGAGTCGCCGAATATTTTGCCTGAAACCGCGCGGAAGCCGGTTGACGTCGTATCGGCACGTCGGCACAAGGCACTATGGATGCGTCGGGCGGTCCGCAACGTTCAAACCCGGCTTTAGCACACTTGCCCGGCAGTGCGATACAGTACGTGTAAAGGAAACACGTATACTATGGCGATCTATTTTTATCTGCAAACCGAGAAACCGTATGGGGTCTTCTCGAACTTTTCGCCGCACGGATTCACGCTTGACGAGCGGTACTTCCCGACCAGCGAGCATTATTTTCAGGCGCAGAAGTTCGTGCATTCCCCGGACGATTTCGAGGCGGTACTAAAGGCTTCCCGCCCGATGCGGTGCGCCGAGATCGGGCGGGAACGCCACCGCCCGCTACGCCCGGATTGGGACTCCGTCAAGGAGGACGTGATGCGTCGGGCGGTCCATGCGAAGTTCGACACACACCCGGAGTTGCGCGATCTGCTTCTCGCCACCGGGGAGGAAGAGATCGTCGAGAAAACAAGTAGCGACTATTACTGGGGTTGCGGCACGGATGGCACCGGCAAAAACCGGCTCGGCGTGATTCTCATGGAACTGCGCGAGTCGCTTCGGAGGTGAAATCGGGGTCCATCTCTGGTTTCACTTTCCGCTTCCCGGGAGTTTATAGGGCGGGCAAAATTGCAGATGGGCGACTACCTGATCCTGGACGGCAAAGTCTGGGATCAGGTAGTCGCCCA
>JACMIS010000001.1 GCA_014381035.1 Armatimonadota bacterium | reverse complement strand
CGCGTGATCTGCAAAAACCCGAAGCACAAGCAACGGCAAGGTTAGGAAGTTAGAATATGGCACGTATTGCGGGCGTTGACCTGCCGCGAGACAAGCGGGTCGAGTATGCTCTGCCGGATATTTTCGGCATCGGACTGGCAAACGGTCGGGTAATTCTGGGACAGGCGGAGATTGATCTGCGAACCCGTGTTTCCGAACTGACGGAATCACAAGTCGCACGTCTGCGCGAGATCATCGAACGCGAATATCGCGTCGAAGGTGACCTGCGCCGCCAAATCGCGATGAATATCCGCCGTCTGCAAGAGATCCAATCGTATCGGGGTATCCGCCATCGTCGCGGTCTGCCAGTGCGCGGTCAGCGCACTTCGACAAACGCCCGAACGCGCAAGGGTCCTAAGCGCACCGTTGGCGCGAAGAAGAAGAAGAAATAGGATCGATAGCAACTAATGGCACGAAAACTTACTGCTGCGCAGGCGGCACGACAAAAAGCGGCGAAGGTGCGAAAGAATATTTCGCAAGGCATCGCTCATATCTCCAGCACGTTCAACAACACGATTATCACCCTGACCGATGTCAAGGGGGAGACCATCTCGTGGTCGTCGGCAGGGCAAGTCGGTTTCAAGGGCACCAAAAAAGGAACGCCGTTCGCGGCGCAACTTGCCGCCGAAGCCGCCGCCCGCCGCGCTCAGGAGCATGGTTTGAAGCGTGTTGAAGCGTATGTCAAGGGACCGGGTTCCGGTCGCGAGACAGCGGTTCGCGCTCTCGCTCAAGTCGGACTCGAAGTGAGCCTGATCCGTGACGTGACGCCGCTCCCGCACAACGGTTGCCGCGCTCCCAAACGACGCCGCGTGTGACCCCGTTCGCTGATATTGTTTTTGTGCCCGTCGCAGTCTGTGTGACGGGCTGACGTTTGAAACAATTTGTTTCGTAAACCTATCGTATCGGGTGAAAAATACCGCGATAGGGAGGAAGAAAGGCTTTATGAGTAAATCCGCACCAAACTCGGTGAGCGGCGACGTTCGTTGCCGCCAATGTCGCCGTGCCGGTCAGAAACTGTTTCTGAAAGGCGACCGATGCTACAGCAAGAAATGCGCTGTCGAGCGTCGCCAGAACAACGGCGTCGTCCAGCCCCCCGGTCAGCACGGTCAAACCGGTCGCCCCGCGAAAGTCACCACCTACGGCTCCCAGTTGCGCGAAAAGCAGAAGATGCGCCAGATGTACCGCGTTCTGGAAGGTCCGTTCCGTACCTATGTCGCCGAAGCCACACGCCGACGCGGTGTCACGGGTGAAAACCTGCTCCAGCTTCTGGAAATGCGCCTTGACAACGTTGTTTATCGCCTCGGATTCGCGGCTTCCCGCGCTCAGGCACGCCAGCTGGTCAATCATGGTCATTTCCTGGTGAACAACAAGCCGGTGGATATTCCGTCCTACCAGACCCGCCCCGGTGAAACAATCACTGTGGTCGAAGACGCCCGACGCATTCCCGCGATTCAGGCGGCGATGGGTAGCGCAGCACGCATACCGCAATGGCTTACCGTGGACAACAATCAATTCACGGGAAAAGTGGTTGCCGCGCCGCGCCGCGATGAAGTAGACTCCGACGTTCAAGAACAGATCATCATCGAGTTTTATTCGCGCTAATTTTTACGGTTGGGTTTTTGGGGAACAGCGGGAAAGACGGGGCGGAACAATCGGGTGTCGCCTGGCAGGTGTCTCCTTCCGCGAAAGGACTTAGAGAACACGTATGGCAGTGATGGAAACGGTAACGCCGCGCATTGAGACTCTGGAATCGGGAGCGACCTTTAGCAAGTTTGTTGTAGAACCGCTTGAGCCGGGTCTTGGGGTAACACTCGGGAACTCGCTTCGACGGGTGCTGCTTTCGAGCATCGAAGGCGCGGCGATCACCACGGTTAAAATTGATGGCGTTCAGCACGAGTTCCAGACGATCCCCGG
>JACMIS010000222.1 GCA_014381035.1 Armatimonadota bacterium | reverse complement strand
TACCACCCGAAAAGAGCCTCGCCGTGCCCAGAAACTTTGTGCTGGAATTTGTCATGGGAGAATCCGTTGTCTTAGTTTTTTGTGTATGTGATACACTAACAGTATGAAGAACAGTTCTATCGCGGGATGTTTATACGGGATGGCGATCGGCGACGCACTCGCCGCACCGGTCGAGTTTCTCCGAACGCCGGAGATCGAATCCTACTTCGCCCGCTACGGATTCGGCGGCGGGAATAAGGCCCTGACCGTCACCGATGATACGCAGATGGCTCTCGCGGTCGGCGAGGCGTTGATGGCGACTCCGCGACCCTACACGGCGGCGGGCGTGGAACCACCATTACGCCGGGCGTTCGTCGCGTGGATGAACTCGCCCGAGAATAACCGCGCGCCCGGCATGACGTGTATGTCGGCGTGTCGGCGACTGGGTGAGGGCTTGCCATGGGAGCAAAGCACCGTCGTACATTCCAAAGGGTGTGGCGCGAACATGCGGGTGCAACCGGTCGGTCTGCTTTTTGGCGAAACGGCGGAGACCCGCGCCGCGCTGGCACAGTTTCAAGCCGCCGTCACGCACGGGCATCCGACCGGGCTTGCTGCCTCGGACTTGACGGCGTGGACGATTCACGACCTCGCGACGGGCGGCGACCCGGCGACACTCCCCGCGCGGCTGATCCAGTACGCCCGCTCACAGCGCACCAAGTATCACTTCGACTGGCTCGGCGATATATGGAAAGGTGGCGGGGGCTTATCCGCGACAGGGTTCATCGTCACCGGCTGGGACGAGTGCCTTCAGTCTCTAGCACAACTTCAAACCGCCGTGGAGCGCGGCGACCGCGAGTCCGACCCGTGCGACGCGACCGGGGAAGGCTGGATCGCCGAGGAAGCGTTCGCGACCGGCTTGCTGTCGTTCCTGCTTTTCGTGGATGATCCCGTCGCCGCCCTGCGCCGCGCCTCGGTGACGCGCGGCGACTCGGACAGCATCGCCTGTTTCACCGGGGCGTTTTGCGGCGCGTATCACGGCATCGATGCTTTCCCGACTGAATGGCGCGAGCGCGTCGAGTACCGGGACCGTTTGGACGCGCTGACGACGTTCCTCGCGGAGTTAGCGAAATAGGATTACCGTAAGAGACGCAACTCCCAGGCGTTTATTTCCCCCGTCGCTTCGCGCTGTTGTTAGCGCGATGCGCCTTTGGTATGATGATCTGAACAGAAGCGACCGTTCGTTCTTCCACCAGTGCGGCGCGGCTTCCCCGATTTCCGCTTATGCCGACTATAAAAGACGTAGCCAGAGAATGTGGCGTTTCCGCGAACACGGTCTCCTGTGTACTCAACAACAAACCCGGTGAGGTAAGTGCGCGGACACGCGAACGAATCCTGGACGCAATACGTCGTCTCGGCTACCGGCCGAATGCGGCGGCGCGACACATGGTCGGGAAGCGAACCAACACCATCGGTATCGCCGACCGGTACACCGATTCCGCCTACATAAACCCCTACAAGACCCAGATACTGGAATCGCTCGTTCAAACGGCGCGGCGCAACCGACTGGATGTCCTGTATTACTCCGGACATCCGAGTGAGGAGCAGGTCAGCAACTTCCCCGCCTATCTGGACGGGCGTTGTGACGGTCTGATCTGCTACACGGGCGGCATTGATCAGGAAGAGGCGAATGCGATCCTGCAAACCGGGCTTCCTGTCGTGTTCGTCGGGGAAACGCCGTTCGCTCAGGATGGGGCGGTGATTGACGTGGACAACGAAGCGGGCGCGTATCTCGCCGTCACGCATCTAACCGAACTCGGGCATACCCGGATTGCGATGATGCCTGGTAACGGGACCTCGGGGAACGTGGAGCGGATCGCTGGCTATCGCCGTGCGTTAGCCGAACGAAACATCGCGTTCGACAGTGCGTATCTCTACTCCACGTATGCCTGGGAAGACGTCGCCTACGAGCAGGGTCTCCACGCGCTTGCCTTGCCGGAGCGACCCACGGCGGTCTTCTGCTACAACGACCCGATTGCGTTTGGTCTCCTGCGTGCGGCGAGGGAACTCGGTATCCGGGTTCCGGAGCAACTTTCGATTGTCGGTTTTGATGACATCCCGCCCGCCGCAATGACCACACCGCCGTTGACCACGGTCCGGCAACCGCTGTCGTTGATCGGGCAACGTGCCGTGGAAATTCTGATCGGGGTTATCGAAGGCAACCTGCCGCGCAATCATCGTGAAATCACGCCCCCCGACTTGATATTACGCTCCTCCACCGCCGTAGCGTCCCGTTGATCCTTCACGCTTCCGGAAAATAGCAAATACACTATTGACAATCGAAAACACATCTGGTACATTCATATCGTTGCGGCATTAACGTTAATGTTGAGCGGGTACAATGATTTCGAGGATACAAAGAAGGTGTCTTTTAACGACTTCGGGAACCGCCGCTTCATCCGCGTGGTGTCTGACCACGAATGAGTACTTCAACGTAAGAAGGGTAAGCAATGATGTTCAATCTGAATGCAGGACTCGCTTCGGCGGGTCGCCATCTGGTGGCACTCGCCTCTCTCGTCGGCAAACACGCCGACACTCTTTCCTCCGATAAAGCACAGGCAGATCGTGTTGGATTAGTTGCCATTTTTGCAAGACTAAAAACAACCATAATCGCCATGACACTGCTCACTCTGACTGCTTCAGCGGCTTCGGCAGCCACCGGGTTCTATGTTTCGGGCAGGAGTCTCAAGGATGCCAATGGCAATAACTTCTACCCGCGCGGCGTCAATAATCCGCATATCTGGTTCGATTCTCAGGCATACAATGTGCTGGGAAACCTTGCCGCACGCCGGACCAACTGTATTCGCATCGTCTGGTCGCGGTCGGGTTCCGCTTCGCGCCTTGATCAGATCCTGCAGCGTTGTAAGGATCTAAAAATGGTTCCGATGGTGGAGATCCACGATGGGACCGGGAGTGACAACCCCAATGACCTGATCTCCAACGCCAACTACTTCGCGCGAACCGATGTCGCCAATGTGCTAAAAAAGCATCAGCGGTATGTTCTCGTCAACATCACCAACGAATGGGGAAGCTACTACAAAAGCGCGTATGATTGGAAACAAGCGTACAAACAACCGATCACCATTATCCGAAACGCCGGAATCGTGACCACGCTCGTGATCGACGGACCGAACTGGGGACAGAACTATGCCCCCGGCGTCCAGTATGGTCAGGAGTTGCTCAATCATGACCCCCGCCATAATCTGTTATTCTCGGTGCATATGTACGGCTCGTACAACGGCTCGACGAGTGTCAATGATGCGATGCGGGCGTACTATAATGCCAATCTGCCCCTGGTCATCGGCGAATTCGGCTATGACTACAATAGTGGGAATAACAACCTCGGGTGCCGGGTAGACCACCGCAAGGTGATGCAGTATGCGAATCAGTATGGTTACGGTTACATTGCCTGGTCCACGCAGGGCAACGATTCCGGCAACGCGTGGCTGGACATGATGACCGGATGGTCCGGCACGACATGGTGGGGCAACGAAATCTATTACAACAATACGTACTCCATCTATAACACGGCGAGACCGTCAACCGCCTTCTAACGCATGGCGAAGTAGATAATTATTTATGATCACCTGCGGCAGGCAATACGGCACACGCTGTATTGCCTGCCGTTTGCGTTTTCGATTCGGGACAGTATCAATCGGGGCAGGAAAACCGGCATAATATCGGTATGAACGATCCCGACGTGTCCGCGTTTCTAACGACCGAAGAGACCGCGCAACTGCTTGGCTTTTCGCCGGGTGAATTGGATCAGTTGCGGCGGAAGCGAAAGATAAGTGCCGAACCGTTCCGCAAAAACTGGTGGCATTTCTTCCCTGAATTTCGCTACTCGGAACGTGCCGTACTCGATTTCCACTGGAGCGACACGGCAAGTGATTTTAACAACGTCGAATCGTCGCCGCTGGTACGAATGGCAAATTGCATTATCGTCGAAGCCCTGCAAAACGCGGCTTCCGATATTCATGTCGAACCGGATCGAAGAAACTTACGGGTCCGCTTTCGGATAAACGGCACGTTGCACGAGATCATGGCGATCCCCAAGCATATTACCGATCCGCTCACACGTCGCTACCTGCTGATGGCGAAGACGTCGAACCCGTTCAACCTCGGCTCTTTGCAGACCGGAATCATAAGGATCTGTAGTCAGAGACGCTATTATGATATCCGGTTGTCGTCCATGCCATCACGATATGGGGCGAAACTGGTGATGCGATTGTTGCCCGGTCCCGCTCCGACGCGCTGGGAGGAACTCGGCATGTCCGACGCGCAAGCCGCGCAGACTGCGGACCTGCTTCAGTCGGGAGTGCCGGGTCTAACACTGTTCGCCGCACCGCAGGGTGAGGGCTTGACTACTATGTTCCGGTGCGCTCTGTTCAATGCGAACCGTCCGGAACACAACCTCTACTTTCTGGATGACATCGCCGATTTTCCGGCGGCGGGCATCACCCGCGTTTTACTCGACCCGGCAAACGGGATGACAGCCGCAGAGGCGGTACGGGCGGCAAAGCGGCAGGGCGCGACGCTGATTGTTTTCGGGGAAATCACCGACCGCGAGACAGCCCGAGTCGCGGTTGAGACGGCGGAGAGCGGACTTTCGGTTTGGGCGGGTGTGCGGGTCCCCGGCTTCGAAATGAATTCGACGCCGCGTTCGTCGGTGCGGATTCTCTGGACACGTTTTCAAGGATTCGGCATCGCACCCGAGCGGTTAGAGCCGGTTTTGCGTGGCGCAGTGATGGCACGCCTGATTCGGACGCTTTGCCCTGACTGCAAAGAAGGAATTCCGGTTTCCGATCCAGAAGCGTTCCAGATAGAGACGCACGGAGTGGTCGCGCCATCGGTCGTTTTTCAGGCGAAGGGTTGCGACCTTTGCCGGAAGACCGGCTACCGAAATCGCACCGGGCTTTTCGCGCTCTATACCGGCAGTCCGATGGGGTACGACCGATCTTCGTTCGCGCAGGGAGCTGTCTCCTTATTCGCAAGCGGCGAGGCGGATGCCGCCGAACTATGCCGTTTGCGTGTCTGGACCCGTGCGTAACCTTTTCCCGCCCGATGCGTCTATTTTCTGAAGCAAACCAGGAATGATGCAAGGGTATCTGGCACTACCGGGCGCAAAGGAGCAAAATCAACATGGCTTTCTGGAACAGCGGTACAACAATCGGGGCAACGGTCGCCCTTGTGAGCATAGCGGCTCCGGCGTGGTCGGCGACAATCACCGGAACGGTGGTGACGGCGGACAAAGAAGCGAAGCCGATAGCCGGAGCGACCGTGGTCGTGCAATCGTCCGCCGAATGGGGGAAAGATTTCACCGTTCCGGTACAAACCGATGCCAGCGGGCGGTTTTCCGTTACGGTCCCCGACGGCTCGGAATATATGGAACGGCGAAAACAATATGGCGTCCCGGTGTATGTGTTCGCGCCGGGATATGGGGTGCGGCAAGTATCGTACAAGGACGGTGTTCCACTCCTGGTAGCACTGTCGCCCGAACAAATCCTGCGTGGCACCGTGCATGACGAAGCGGGGAAACCCGTCGCGGACGCACCGGTTATTTTTCACGGTATGTCGGTTCAGGCAGGAGCCCTTTCTTTTTATGTTTCTGTCCCCCCGCCGTTGGAGTCGTTTCTGTCCACCAAAACCGATGCTGCGGGCAAATGGCAATTGGGCGGAGTACCAACCGGTCCCGACCTTCCGGAATCGTCGGGCGATGTTGCAGGGCGGAAAACGCACGCGTCCCTTCTTCTCAAGGACCCACGCTATGTCGCGGTAACTCTCGCGGCACGCATGGAAGGCAAGTCCCCGCGAAAAGAGATCGCGCTGGTGGCTCGCGTCGGCGGCGCGATCACCGGACGCGTTTTGGAGGGGGATAAGCCCGTCGCGGGGATTCTGGTCGAGGCAGTGAATCCGAAATACGTTTACGTCGAAGACAAACAGAAGGATGATAACAGCGGACGATCCGTCACGGATGCGAATGGCGTGTTTCGTATTCCGCATCTCGGGGACGGCACTTACATCGTCGGGGCGTCGGCGGCGAAGCGAGAGCTGGTCGCCATCGCGGCAACGGGGGTGGTCGTGAAAGCAAACGCCGAGGTCGCGTTGCCTGCGCCAATCACGCTCCAATCCGGTGCCCTATTAATGGGAAAGGTCGTGAGTAAAGCCACCGGCAAGCCCGTAAAGGGGGTCTCGGTTCTGGCTCGGGGCACCCACGCACCGAAAGGGACGTACGGCGATTTTTTGCCGGTAGATATGACCGGCGAGGATGGCACCTTTCGGTTGCGCGTTGCTCCCGGCGACGCACAGGTCGAAATCAACTCTCAGTCTCCGGGATTTGTTTACTTCAACCCGTCGCTGAATGTGACTGTGCGCTCTGGCGAAACCAAAACGCTCGCCCCGATAGAATTGCCTTCTGCTCTATCCGTCAAACTGCTCGTCACTGACGACGCCGGAAAAGCGGTCCCCGACTTACCGGTACGGGTGACGCACGCCGGTTGGTTTGACGGACAAGGTTGGGATCAGATTCCCAAAACCGATGCGAACGGGGAGTGGGATAGCACGAAGGATTATCGCTCCCTGTCTGCCGACGACAAAGAGGCGTGGGTGGTGCGTGTCCCGACCGGATGGGAAGTCGTGTCGCCGACCGAATTAAAACTGCCCACAACCACACCGATTAAAGTGGTTGTACGAAAAGCGGATTTATCGAGCCGGTCGGCGGGGCGGGCGGTGTCGCCGGACGGAAAGCCGGTCGCGGAGGCGCAGGTTTCTGTTTCCAGCTATCTTAAAGAAGGGAATGGCAACCAGAAGGATTACCAGCATGAGAATATCGTCACCGGCACGGACGGACGTTTTGTTTTGCCCGCCCTACGACCTAATGCGGTCGTGTCTGTCCGGGTCAGCAAGTGGGAGCATCGCACGACGAAGAAAGGGATTGCGACGCCGACAATCACCATACCCGCCGATGGGAAGCAACCCAAACTCGACGATTGGGTCCTGACACCGCTGTCTGGTTCAGTAAGCGGGAAAATGGTCGGTAGCACCGGCAAACCGATTCCCGGGGCGTGGATCTGGTCTTACGACGGCGACACCCGTGCCATCGCACGCACCGACGCGAAAGGCGTTTTCACTATCAAGCACGTTCCTGCTACGGGTACCGTCGGCTTAGCGTTCGCGGCGGGACGGTCCAGCGGAATGTACTCGGCGACGGAACGTGCCAACAACGTGCTACGGTTAGTCGCGTCGGTGGCGAAACCAGCGTTGACACCGCAGGCGCGAACGGCGGAGCGACGGCGACAAGCCTCACGGTTGATAGCAGAGCAGGCGAAGGAAGCCGAACCGGGGCAGGGAGTACGTGCCGGAGAGAATGACTGGGACGCGCTCGCGGATACCGTGGCGGCGTTCGATATTCCGACCGCGTTGTCGCTTGTTCGCCAGAAGGACGGCACGATCAAAGAGCCGCATTTCGGCGGGGTATTGGTGGTTGCTACCGCGACGAATCCCGACGCGGCTAAAGTGTTGTTCGATAAGGAACGCAGAAAATGGCGCGATCCGTGGATGGTCTTCTTCCGCAGTTTCGACATGGGAATGGCATATGCGACGCGCGACCCGGCATTCGCTACCGACTGCTATGAAACCGCCAAAAAAGAGATCGGGAAGGGGATTCCGGAAGATCATGCCTGGTCATTACTGCATCTTACGAAACTCGCTTTTCGTCTCAGGATCACCGATGCCGATTCCGTATTCGACCGCACGGTTGCGGCAGCGACGAAGCAGTTCGGCGACGCGAATACGGCAAAAGGTGAGGCGATCCGGTTCGCGGCGCAGGGCGATGGAGCGGTAATGGCGAAGCGAATCGTAGAACTGCCCAAAGAAATGCGCGGGGATACCGCCACCGCGATTATTGAGGCGATGGTAGATCTGCAACCTTTGGAGGCGAAAAAACTGCTCGAAGGCTGGATCGCAGACGGGACGATCAAAGCCCAGAGTGGCTATGATCAGAGAAATACGTATCCCCGGCTCGCAAAAAACGTCGCCCCGTTCGATGGGGATGGCGCGGCATGGATCGCGAGACAAGCACCGGAAAACTCCCGCTGGCAAGC
>JACMIS010000030.1 GCA_014381035.1 Armatimonadota bacterium | reverse complement strand
TGCATGTTGGCGGTTAGAAATCCGATGCGATTAGAGCCTTACGATTATGAGTTGCCGCCGGAGCGGATCGCGCAGGAGCCGGTGTATCCGCGTGATTCGGCGCGGTTGCTGACAGTGCCGCGTGGGGCGGGGACGGTCGGGCATCGGGTGTTTCGGGAGTTGCCGGAACTGCTCGCACCGGGCGATGTTTTAGTCGTGAACGAGACGCGGGTTTCGGCGGTGCGACTGATCGGAACGCGAGAAGGCTTGACGGGCGAGGTGGAAGCACTGCTACTGCGCCCCGCGATTGAGTACGGGAACGATTTCTACGAGGCATTGGTGCGTCCCGGCAAGAAAGTACGTGAGGGCGAACGGCTCGTTTTCGCGGAAGCGGGCGTCGGGGCGGAAGTGGCCGCACGCGGATTGGAGTCCGGGGGACGAATTCTGCGTGTCTTTGCACTGGGCGACACGGACAGCGTGACGGATTTGCTGGAGAAGCGCGGGCGGGTACCGCTCCCGCCGTACATCACTGCGCCGCTCGCGGACCGCGAGCGATACCAGACGGTGTATGCCCGAACACCGGGCTCCGCCGCCGCACCGACCGCCGGTCTGCATTTCACGCCCGACCTACTGGAACGCATCCAGGGAATCGGGGTCAGGGTACATACGGTGCGATTGGATGTCGGCTTGGGGACGTTCCGCCCGATCAAGGACGTGGACGATGTCACAAAGCACGAAATGCACTCGGAAACCTACGCGGTGCCGCAAGAAACGGCAGATGCCGTCAACCGTTGCACCGGGCGCGTGATCGCCGTCGGGACGACGGCGTTACGCTCGCTCGAATCGGCGGCACTGCTCGCCGCTCCCGGTCGGCGTGTCGTCGCGACCGAAGGCGAAACGCGATTGTTCGTATTGCCGGGATATACGTTTCGCGCCGCAGACGCCTTGATAACGAATTTTCACCAGCCGCATTCGACACTGCTCTTGCTGGTGGCGGCGTTTGTCGGTGCGGAACAAATGAAGGCGGCGTATACTATTGCACTGGACGAGCAGTATCGTTTCTTAAGTTTCGGCGACGCGATGTTTGCGTACCCGCCATAACCAATCTTTCGTTGGAATTAAAAGAGGATTAACCGTTGCCCGGTCTCGACGAATATTATCGGTACCTTGATAAACAGGACAAAACGCGCAAACCAGAAGCTCCCGCCGCTAAAAACGGTGTCGGCAAGAACGGTAAGGCGAAAAAGGCACGTCTGCCTGAAGGTCCCCTTCCCGGTTCCGTCCAGCCGGGTGTGCGCTATGTCCTGAAAGGTGGCGTCACGGTAGCGGTGCCGGTAGCACCGGGCGAAGAAGAGATCCTCGCCGCCGATCTTCTTCCCGACCCGGCTCTTGTGGAGGAAGTACTTCCCGATTCGCTGCCGAGCGCGGACGACGTTTCCGACCCTCCCCTTTTCTTCGACGAGAACGACTCCAGGAATGGGATCGCTCACAACGACGTATCTGTTCCCGATTACCTGCCGCAACTGGTGGAAGCCGCCGAGCCGACCGAAGTCGCCGAAGCGTCTACCCGCCCGCGCCGTCCTCGAAGCCCGGAACCCGCCGAGGAAATCTCCGATGGAGACGCCGCGGCTCTCTGGAAACGCCTCCCCCGTCATATCCAACTTTTAGTCGGCATGACGCCGGAAAGCAAAGAGGAGCCTGCGCAGAAGTATTACAGTCGCGGGTTCAAGGAATCGCGCCAGCAACTGATCGAGCGGCTCCTTGACCCGACGATGACGCTCGAAGACACCGCCCGCGTGTTAGGCGTCTGCCCGACCACGGTCCGTCGCTACACCAACCGGGGCGTGCTCCCGCATTACCGCACCCTCGGTCAGCAACGCCGCTTCCGCCTGTCGGATGTTCTGGCGTTTCTTGAAAAACAACAAAAGCAAGCCCTGAAGCGGCGCAAGATGCTCTTCGGCGAAAACGCGTGATTTTGTTTCAACCACAAAGGGCGCAAAGTTAAAGAAGGGCACAAAGAGTTTTTATGTTTTACGCTCCACTCGCTCTCGGAAGGCACGCGGTCTACCGACGAGCTCGTTTCAAAAACTTTGTGTCTTTCTTTAACTTTGTGCCCTTTATGATTAGGATTCGGGTTGGACGGCGAATTCAGACAGGCGACCGGCGAGCGATTTCGCGATTTCGGCATGCACCAGGATCGCTTCCGTCGAGTAGTCTACCGAGATCACGCGCCCGTATTCGTAACACTGCGCGACCAGGTCGGAGCGCGAGTAGGGGATGGCGAGTTTCATCTCTGCGACCAGCGACTTGATCGTTTCCGTGATCCGGTCCATCAGGTGCGGGATGCCTTCCGCTTTAGCCGCCGAGATGTACACCGAGTTCGGTACCTGCAGGATCAGGTTCTGTAGCTCCTGCCGGTCGTCCACGCGGTCCGCCTTGTTAAACACCGTTATCGTCGGCTTGTCGCCCGCGCCGAGGGCTTGCAGGGTTTCGTCCACGGCGTCGCGGTGGCGGTCGGCTTCGGGCGAGGACGCGTCCACGACATGGATCAGAAAGTCGGCCTCGGACGTTTCTTCCAGGGTCGCGCGGAATGCCGCTACCAGGTCGGTCGGCAGGTTGCGGATGAATCCCACCGTGTCGGTGAGCAGAATCCCGCGTCCGTCCGGCAGAACGACGCGGCGCGTGGTCGGGTCGAGCGTCGAGAACAGCATTTCGTCGGCTAAAACGTCCGAGCCGGAAAGCAGATTCAGAAGTGTCGACTTGCCCGCCGACGTGTACCCGACCAGTGCCGCCGTCGGGAACGGCAGGTTGCGCCGCGAGTTGCGTTGCTGACGCCGTTGCTTGCGCACCTCGTCGAGTTCGCGCTCCAACTCCGTGATCCGCTCGCGTACTTTGCGGCGGTCGAGTTCGAGTTTGGTTTCCCCCCCGCCGCCCCGCACCCCGATACCACCCTGTTGTCGCTCGAACTTCGTATACAGCGAGCCGAGGCGCGGGAGCAGGTACGTCAGTTGCGCCAACTCCACCTGCAATTTGCCCTCGCGGGTTCGGGCGCGGTTGGCAAAAATATCCAGGATCAACTGCGTCCGGTCGATGACGCGGGTGTGCAACGCCTCGCCGAGGTTGCGTTGCTGGGTCGGCGATAGTTCGTCGTCGAAGATCGCGATCGTCGCGTCGTGACTTTTCACCTCGGCGTGGAGCTCGTCCGCCTTACCGTGCCCGATCAGAAACGTCACATCGGCTTGCTTGCGCTTCTGACCGATCCTTGCCACGGTCTCGACGCCCGCCGTGGACGCTAATTCTTCCAGTTCGTCTAAACGGGCTTCAATATCGTCCAAGCCGCTATTTTCGTTCGTCTCCAGTGC
>JACMIS010000221.1 GCA_014381035.1 Armatimonadota bacterium | reverse complement strand
TACAAGCGTGGGAAGGACCCGATGCGGATCACCGTTTGAACGCCGGGAAGATACACGATATCGTGCGTCTCGCGGGCAAGGTACTTCCCGCCGACACCGACCTTGATGTCGAGTTCGAGTACGAGGACACGGTCATTTCACAGTATCCAGTGGGAAACGTGGCCATCAGCGACGAGGCGGTCGTTCTCGAACTGACCACGAAACATACCGATTGTCTGGCTAAAGAGTTGTGCGTGCCGAAACCGAAGTTCGGCAAGACGGAACTGTCGGTTTCCTGTTGCGGTCCTTCCGGTTGTTGCTAGTCAAGTGCGTCTGAAAACGTTCCTTCGGTGTCGGGGGGGTGGAAACTCTTCGATGTGCGCCTTCGCACCCAGAGGGTACCCGGTGTCCCTGCGGGACGCGGCGGGTAAGCATGGCTCCCGCGTGTGAGCCATGCGATTGCGGAAACGCGGGATCGTGCCTATAATTTGGGTGATGTCGCCGTTTCAAGGAGTCCCCCCTGTCATTTCTTCGCTTATCCCGTATTGCTTTCGCCGCGTTCGCGGCGGTCCTTCTTTGCGCGAATTTTTCGCCGGGTCATGCGGATAACGAAAAACGTCTGACGCTCGATGAGGCTCTCGGTTTCGCGGGAGGGATCGACCAATACGGTGCCATACCGCGTTTGCGCTGGCTCCGCTCCGTCCGTCCCGGTACCTCCCCACAACTGGTAGAAACCCGATTCGAGGCGGGATCCGCTACGCTGTATCGCGTGGATGCCCGCACTGGAGCCACGTCGCCGCTCTATGACCCTACCGTCCTCGAGGCCGCGCTGGTCGCACTCCCTGGCATGGAAGTCGAAGCGGCGAGAACTGCTTCCCGGAACGCTTCTTCGCTACGCTTCGACGATTCCGACAGTCGTGCTTTAATGGACATTAAAGGCGATCTGTACGCCTACGATTTCGTGTCACGCCGCGCCGCCCGCGTTACCGCCGCGCCCACGGAACGGCGTACGAATGTGACGTTATCGCCGGATGGGTCGCATGCCGCGTTCGTGCTGAAAAATGACTTGTACATGGTACCCGTAGGCTGGAATACCGGGGTCGCCGCCGTGCCGCGCCGAATCACAACGGACGGTTCAGCGAAGATTTTCAACGGACGATTGGACTGGGTATACGAGGAGGAACTTTACGGGCGCGGTGCGACTACCAGCTACCGATGGAGCGCCGATAGCAAACGCCTGGTCTTTCTACGTCTCGACGATACCGCTGTACCGATGATTCCTATCGCCGACGAGTTGCCCCGGATTCCGACCGTGGAGGAGTTCCCGTATCCCAAATCGGGCGACCCGAACCCGAAGGCGAGCCTGGGAATCGTTTCCGTCGCCGATAAAAACGTGCCGACGGTGTGGACCGATCTTGAAACATACCCCGAAGCCGACCGCTTGATCGTACGTTTCGGCTTTGCGCCGGACTCCGCCCGCGTCGTGGTACAGGTACAGAACCGCACCCAAACTTTTCTCCATTTGCTCTACGCCGACGCCGTCACGGGTAAGACGACGAAAATCTTAGAGGAAACCTCGCCCGCCTGGGTCGACATACTGGATGAACCGCGCTTTCTCGCCGACGGCTCCTTCTTGTGGCGTAGTGCACGCACCGGGTTCCGGCACCTATATCGTCACGACGCAAAGGGCACGCTACGCGGCGCGGTGACGAAAGGTGACTGGGATGTTTCGGAACTTCTCGCCGTAGACGAGCCGGGTGGGGTACTTGTTTTCGCGGGAAATCAAACCGGCGCGACGCAGTTACAGGTATTCCAGGCAAAAGTGGACGGCACCGGCGGTGATTCGCTGAAGCGGATTACGGTCCGTGACGGGACGCATGATGTTGCTTTCGACCCGTCGGGGGCATTGTTTCTGGATCGGTGGAACGACTTAAACGACCCGACGCAACTGCGCTTGCACTCCGGCACGGACGGCGCGGAGATACGCCCCCTCGGTGCCAATCTGCTGCCGATAACCACGCGCCGTGGCTACAAATTGTCCGAGCCGCAACTGCTCACCATCAAAGCGCGGGACGGCTATCCGCTCGACGCCCTGATACTCAAGCCCGCCGACTTTTCGCCGATCAAAAAGTACCCGGTGATCTATTGCCTTTACGGGGGACCTTCCTCGCCGACCGTGGAGGATAAATGGGGTACGGTTTCGCTCTGGCATCAGTATCTGGCACAGCAGGGCTGTATCGTTTTCATGTGTGACAACCGCTCGGCGAGCGGCAAGGGCGTTAAAAATGTTTGGAGTATTTACAAGAATTTGGGCGAAAGCGAGACCCGCGACATCACGGACGCCATCGGCTATCTAAAGACCTTGCCCTACGCGGATACCAGTCGCGTCGGGGTGTATGGTTGGTCGTATGGCGGCTTTCTTGTGGAGTACCTCCTGACGCACACAAATCTGTTTCAGGTCGGGGTCGCTGGCGCGGGGGTCGCGGACTGGCGACTGTATGACACCATCTACACGGAGCGGTACATGGACACGCCGCAGGCGAACCCCACTGGTTACCAGAACACCTCCCCGATAAACGCCGCGAGCAAGCTGAATGGGAAGCTTCTGGTCTTACACGGCACCCTGGACGATAACGTCCATCTGCAAAACACGGTGCAACTGATCTATGCACTGCAACGAGCTGGAAAGCCGTTCGACATGATGGTGTATCCCCGCTCGCGGCACGGTATTTCCGACCCGGCGTTGTCGCGGCATATGCGGACGTTGCTCACCAACTATCTGCTCGACAACCTGCGCTCAAAACCGTAGGTCGCGGCGTATAATAGC
>JACMIS010000220.1 GCA_014381035.1 Armatimonadota bacterium | reverse complement strand
GGGTCCACGGTTACGGCTTTCATATGGTTATTTCTTTGTGCGGGCTCTGAAGGGCTCCGCTGGAACCCTTCAGGGCCCGCCTCCCTACGGTTCCAGCACGACTTTCCCCGTGGTCTTGCGGGCGGAAATCGCCTCGTGCGCCTTCGCGGCGTCGGCGAGCGGAAACCGGTCGTCGGTCGTCACCTTGAGTTGCCCGGACAATACCCAGCCGATCAGTTCGCGTAGCGCACTGGCGACCCGCTCGGCGTCCGCCGCCGAGCGGTACAGGACGTAGCCGATCAGCGACTGGCTCTTGAACAGCATGTTCAAAATCCGCTCGCCGGACAGACTCGACGCGTTGCCCGATTGCGCCCCGTAGAAAAGCCAGCGTCCGCCGTCCGCCAATGCCTCGTAGCCTTCGCCCGCCACTTCACCGGTCGCATCCAGGAAAACATCGGCACCCTTACCGCCCGTCGCGGTGCGTACTTCCTGTGCCCAACCCGCTTTCGTGTAGTCTACGGCAACGGTAGCACCTAACTCCTCCGTGACAAACCGCCGTTTCTCGTCCGTGGACGCCGTGCCGACCACGACACCCGCGCCCTTCAGCCGCGCGATCTGCACCGCGAGCGATCCGACACCACCCGCCGCCGCGTTCACCAGAACGGATTCACCGGGACGGACCGGTGCTTCCTCGATCAAAAAATAGGCGGTCAATCCTTGCACGAGGAGCGCGGTGGCGGTGGCGAAATCCACCCCGTCCGGGAGCGGGACCGCCTGTTCGGCGGACAACAATGCGTACTCCGCATAGCCCCCCGATTGGATCAGCCCGAACAGGCGTGCACCCGGCGCGATACCGGAAACGCCCGCCCCGACCGATTCGACAACGCCCGCCGCTTCCATTCCCGGCACGAACGGCGGCTTTGGTCCCGGCGGGTAAACACCCTGCCGCGCCATCAGGTCGGCGAAGTTGATCCCCGCCGCCCCGACTTTGATCAATACCTCACCCGCACCCGGCTCGGGGCGCGGCGTTTCGACCAACTGCAAAACGTCCGCTCCGCCAAATCGTCCGACTTCGATTGCTTTCATTTATTTCCCCTCGCCGTTCAAGAACGGATAATCGGTATAGCCCTGGGCACCGGGCGCGTAAAAAGTCGCCGGGTTGGGTTCGTTGAACGGACCGTTGCGCTTCAATCGCTCCGGCAGATCGGGATTCGCGATGAACTGCTTGCCCCACGAAACGGCGTCCGCCTCGCCCGCGTCCAGAGCCGCCTGTGCCTGTTCCGGCGTAAACGATTCGTTGGAAATGACCGGTCCGCCGAACCGGCGTTTCATTTCAGGGGTGAATCGCTCCTCGCCCGTGAACGGTTCGCGGGTAAAGATAAACGCGATCCCCCGCTTTCCGAGTTGCTCGGCGACATAATTGTAGATCGCCGCCGGGTCGGAATCCGTCGCGCCGGAGCCTTCCATGTTGCGCGGCGACAGGTGGACCCCGACCCGGTTCGCCCCCCAGACAGAAATCGCGGCGTCGGTCGCTTCCAGCAGGAAACGCGCCCGATTTTCCAGCGAACCGCCGTAATCATCCGTGCGATGGTTGGTGCCGTCGCGCAGGAATTGATCGGGAAGATAGCCGTTCGCGCCGTGAATCTCGACGCCATCGAAACCCGCCGTTTTCGCGTTCAACGCACCCTGTCGGAACGCTTCGATCACGGATGGTATTTCCTCCTGCGTCAGGGCGCGGGGCGTGACGTAATCCGTCTGCTCGTGGTTCGCGACGCGGACCTTTCCGAGCGGCGCGACGGCACTCGCAGAGACCGGCAATTCGCCGTTCAAGTAGTATGGGTGCGAGATCCGCCCCACATGCCACAGTTGCGAGATAATCCGCCCCCCGGCTCCATGTACCGCATCGGTGATCCGCTTCCAGCCAGCAGTTTGCGCGTCCGACCAGATTCCCGGCGTGTCGGGGTAGCCGACGCCCATCGGCGTCACGGCGGTCGCTTCGGTCAGGATCAAGCCCGCCGAAGCGCGTTGCACATAATACTCCTGCATCAGGTCGTTGGGGACGCGCCCTTCATCCGCACGGCACCGGGTCAACGGTGCCATGATGATTCGGTTCGGTAATTCCATGTCCCCGAGTGTAATCGGGTCAAATAAAGTTGGCATACGGTTACAATGTCTCGTTTTCTAATAGTTAAGTGGTGTTGATCAGCAGTTCGGGTGATGCATCTTGCGATTACCAGGCGACAATCCCGTCTTCGTCGAAGAAACCTCCGGTGGGACCATCGGCGGGTAGCGTCGCGTAGCGCACCGACGCCGTCGCGCCCTGCTCCACCGAGCGTGGCGCGGCGTCGCTACCCATGTCGGTCCGTACCCAACCGGGGCATATCGAGTTCACCTTGATCGGGGTTTGCGCGAGTTCTTTAGCGAACAGTGCGGTCAGCATGCTGAGCGCCGCCTTCGAGGTCCGGTAGGCGCTCGCGTAGGCGCCGCCCCCGCCGTACGGGTTCGTCGGGTCCGCCATCGCGGCGAGCGACCCCATCGTCGAGGAAACATTGACGATCCGCCCCGCCGTGCTGTTTTTCACGAGCGGCAGGAACGCCTGGGTTGTGGCGAGTACGCCCCAAACGTTGGTGGCGAACGTGTTCTGGAACGTTTCGAGGGTGGTTTCGCTCGGCGTCATCATCCAGTCTTCC
>JACMIS010000219.1 GCA_014381035.1 Armatimonadota bacterium | reverse complement strand
GACGGTGCGCGTGTAAAACTGGTATGCCTCGTTGACACCCGGAGGTAGGGTCTTTAGTGCCGTTTCGCTCATCGCATTCTCTTCTGCGAATAGCTCTTTGTCGGGGTAAACGCCCCGCTCAACACAGGAGGCGAGACGTTTCTCGTATTCGGCGCGGGCGGCGACGGCTTGCGCCGTATTCGGAGGAGGGGTGTTGGCCGCTGGAGCCCGGTACTCGGCGAGACGTTCCCCGACCCACTTATCGTCTGCATGATGCTCTGCGCAGAGGTAAATCTTATCCGAGCGATCCCGGTAAGTTGCGCTCCCAACGATCAACTCGCCGCACTGCCCGCACGCCGCAAGCGGGGTGCCGCAACCGGGACAGATCAGACGTTGCCCGACACGGAGTTGATACGGGCGGCGGCATTTCGGGCAGTCGCCGGGGATGCGTCCACCGGCTTCCCCTTGCGTGACCATGTTGACCACCGCTTGGGTGGCGGCGCGGCGGGAAAGGTCGCAGGCAACCCGCGCAAGAAGTATGGCGGCAACGAAAGCAACGACACCAAGAAGAATGCGTCTGGTACGGGGATTCATCATACCTCCCAATATTCACAGCAGCGGACTGTGACTCATTCACACGGAGCAAGCAAATAATAGCGATATATTTCCGTCCTATCCGGTAATGAAACGTTTACTCGCTCTCGGACACGCGGTCACGTTTGATGATGGACGTAGCCACGTCGGAATCGGTTTTAACCCATTCCTTGCCGTTTTCTTTTACCCACGTGTCGGACACCGTTTCCTGGATGATCACCGACATCGCTGGTTGCCCTTCGGGTGCCGCCAGAGTCACCTGCACATCGCGACTCAGGTCCACATCCGCCTGGTCTTTTTTGTCGTTCACGCGTGCCGAAGTGGTGCGCGAACTCACGCTGACCGATTGCACTTCCGCGAAATACATCGCCAGAAACGCGTTGTATTCGGATAAGGAACCGATTTCCGTTTCCTCGCGTCGGGTTCGAACGCGTCCCTTCATACTCACCGTAACCGTCGTGGTTGGCGCGATCTGATCGCTGATCAAACCTTTGTTGGTTTCCGTGTATTTTTTCGCGCAAAACGCGGTAACTGCGGCGGGATTACGACTGGAAAAAGCGGAGTCCTGCAGGGCGTAACGCGCCTGTATTTCTTCCTCAACCGCGAGATCGCGTTTCATTCCGCAACCGGTAAGAATCAAAAGTGCGGCAAGGCAAAGGGGGGCAATTCGGCGAAAAGGCGACATGCCGTAAAGATAACATAAAGCACGGCGGGATGTCAACACAAAAAGGAGCCGTGTTCGTCACGGCTCCTTTTTATTATGGCGACAAGGCACTTACATTCCGAGCCATTTTTTGACGCGGTAAACCGTGGTGTCGCGGTGCAATTCGGCGATAGCGCGGGTAAGCGGGATCTCTTTCGGGCAAACCTGGACGCAGTTCTGCGCGTTGCCGCAGGAGGCTATCCCGTCGTTGCCCGTGATGGCTTCCAGGCGTTCCTCGGCGTTCAACTTGCCCGTCGGGTGCGAGTTGAACAAACGTACCTGACCGAGTGCCGCCGGACCGATAAAGTTGCTGTGCTCGTTGATCTGCGGACACGCTTCCAGGCACGAGCCGCAGGTCATACAGCGGGCAAAATCATAGGCAAGCTCTTGCTGTTTCTGGCTCATGCGCGGTCCCGGTCCCAGATCATAGGTACCGTCAATCGGAATCCAGCCCTGAATCTTCTGCAGGTTCTCGAACATGCGTGAGCTGACTACGCAAAGATCGCGCACCACCGGAAACTTACTCATCGGTTCCAAAAGCAACCGGCTTGAACCGTTCACCAATGGGGCGACGCGGTCGATCAGACCCGAGCAGGATTGACGCACTTTCCCGTTGATCCGCATCGTACAGGAGCCACAGACCTCTTCCAAACAAGCTTGTTCCCAGGCGACCGGCGCGACTTTCTCGCCCTTCTGATTGATCGGGTTGCGCTGGATCTCCATCAGGACCGAGATGACGTTCATGCGCGGGCGATACGGCACCTCGAACACTTCCTGATACGACTCCGTGTCCGGTCCCGCCTGCCGCTTCACGGTGACGAAAATCGTGCCCTGTTCGGCGAGCGATTTCGCCTGCTTCGGCGAAACGCCGCTCGCGGAAATCTCGGCTTCTTTGAGTTCGGTGGTACCAGCAGTCGCGCTGGTTAACATCGGTAGAGCAAACATGGCATCTTTGTCTTTCTAAAAACAGTTATGAACAAGTTTACCTTTTTCGGCACCCGGTGTAAAGCGGATTATTCGCATAGGAGATATTACGGAAGGTGCGAATCATCGCCCGCAATATACCGTTCTGGCACCTTGATGCCCCGAATCCGCGTTCAAATCGAAGAAAGTGACCATTCGGTTTGCGAAGGAGGATGAGCAGGTGGCGAAGAATATAAACGGCAAGCGGCTTTTAATTATTGTACACCACCGGTGCGGAAATTTTGACCGAACAAGTCGTACGTCGCTACCTGCCGCGAGGCGAAAGAAAACAAACCCATGTATCATCGCTCGTTCGTAATTCTCGCCGCAACCGTCTGTGGCACGGCGTTCTCGATAGGTTGTACCCGTCAGGAGCCAAAAGCGGTTCTGATTGGTAGCTGGAAAATCCGGCAGGACTCCATTGCCGAACGCACCAGCAATGGTGGCGGCATGTTCGGTTCGGCACAAAGTACCAAAAGTACCACCGACTTTTACCAAAAAATTACCGCGGACTTCCGTCCCGACCAGACCTTCACCCTGACGATGGGGCTACCCATGGAAGGAAAGTGGGCGATAGAGGGGAACAAAGTCACGCTTACGATCATCAGGGTCGCCGGACAAATGGTCCCGAACGGACCGGGTTCCACTCCTCAAACGATGAAGGGCGAAATAGATACCCTGCGGACGCGCTTTGATATCGCCATGCCCGGCGTGAAGGCAAATTCCACCTTAGGCTTCGAGAAATTGAAGAAGTAGCCCGATCAAGGCGGGATACGTTTGTTTGGCGCAACGCTGTGGGAATCATCAGGCATGAACTCCCGAATCCGTTGCCCGCAGGGACACCTGAACAACGTAACCGCGCTGCTGCTGATTTTCTTGTTTGCTTCAAATGCCTCCGCGAACCCGCCCGACCCGCCGATGCAGGCGGTCCTGGATACGCTGACGTCGCTGAAGCCGCGACCGCTCCCCGAACTCTCGCCCGCCGAGGCGCGGAAAGAACCCGGCTCCAAAGACGCTTTCAAGGAGTTGTTGAAGCGGCGCAACGGGGGGACTTTACCCGCGCCCGAACCAGTCGCGCGGGTCGAGGACCGCACCGTTCCTGGACCTGCGGGACCACGCACCGTGCGAGTGTACACGCCGGAAGGCGCGGGACCGTTCCCCGTCGCGGTTTATGTCCATGGCGGTGGGTGGACTGTGGGCAGTATCGCGGGCTACGACCCGTCGTACCGTGCCCTCGCTAACACGGCGCGATGCGTGGTGATCTCCGTGAGCTACCGGCTCGCTCCCGAGAACAAGTTTCCGAGTGGTCTGGAAGATGTTTATGCGGCGTTCCAGTACATCCGGAAAAATGCCGCTCAGTTCGGCGGCGACCCGAAGCGGGTCGCCATCGTCGGGGAGTCTGCGGGAGGGAACCTCGCGGCGGCGGTCTGTCTGCTGTCGCGGGACCGCAAAGCCGCGCTCCCGGTTTATCAAGTGCTCATCTACCCGATCACCGATACGCGCACCAGTACTGCATCCTACCGCGAGCATAAATACGCCGTCCCGCTGGACCGACCGCAGATGGTCTACTTCATCAGCAACGTCGTGAGGTCGAAACGCGACCTGGATAGCCCTTACCTCGCCGTATTGCGTGCACCGAGTCTGCGTGGGTTGCCCCCGGCGACGGTGATTACGGCGGAAATAGACCCGCTCAACACGGAAGGCGTCGCGTATGCGAATCGGCTCCGTGCTTCCGGGATCCCCGTGCGCTACAAGAATTACGACGGAGCGACGCACGAATTCTTCAGCATGGGCGCGATAGTCCCGGACGCGAAAGACGCGGTCCAATTCGTAGCGGAGGGGTTGAAGAAGGCGTTCGCAAAATAGAAGCCGGGCGACTCCGAAAGGGAATTGTCAAAAAGAAACTCCCCGGCAGTATTTCCGCCGGGGAGTTTTGCCCGCTACATCCGCTTAGTTCGCGCCGCCGGTGCCTGGCTTGATATCCGCCATGTTCGGCGACTTATCGCTTTGAGCGGTACCACTTCCGCCGTCACGGGGAGCGTTCGAGGGAGCTGTGGTCAGCGGATCGTTCTCGCCCGTTCCGCCGCCAACCAGCACCGCTTCACCGGGTACGGAAATAGGCGTTGCGCCGTTGGAGTAGCCATTCGTGCCATTTGCGTAGCCGTTGGCGTGCCCATTGACCCCGTTCGCATGACCGTTCACGTGTCCATTCGTGCCATTCTTGTGACCATTCAGCGAGATCTGTACCGCCTCGACTTTCTTCGCCGGTGTATCCGTCGTGTACTTGCGTTGTCGCGGCGTTACCTGGGAGATATCCACTTCCTCGTACCGGATCGTCGGCCCCTCGGACGAATGCTCGGCGACCGTGGTTTTCAGGAAGTTGGCATCGTCACGATCCGGGAAGTCCGGCTTGTAGTGCGCCCCGCGAGACTCATCCCGTTGCAACGCGCCCTTGGTCATCACCCGAGCCAGTACCAGCATG
>JACMIS010000218.1 GCA_014381035.1 Armatimonadota bacterium | reverse complement strand
CACCGCCGCCGTCATGTGTAGCCCGCTCGGCGTACAGAGGCAGACCGCGTCGATCTCCCCGTCGGCAAGGAGATCGGCTTCACTGCCGTGAATTTTAGGGACACGGAATTTTTCCGCGAGGCTTGCGGCGCGTTCGGCGTTCGGGTCGTATACCGCCGCGAGCGTAGCGTCCGCGCCGCCCGATGATTTCTCGATCTGCTGAATAGCCTCCGCGTGGGTGGAAGCGATGGTACCGCACCCGAGGATCGCGAACCGGATCGGAGTGTTTGTCTGCGTGCTCATGAAGCGATTGTAGCACGGTGCGGCGGGCGGCGTAAACAGGGTGGGGCTATTCCAGCGACCGCATCTGCCCATTTTGAACGTGGATTCGGTTCCCGTATTCTAGCTGGGAGATCGCTTCTTGAACACGATTTTTGGCCGTGCTTCCGGGGCGGTCGAAGCCCAATTGCCGTGCCGTCTCGCTGACCGCTTCGTCGTTACGGACGCCGCCCGCCTGCCGAATGACCACCAGCGCGACCTCCGCTATCTCGTCGATGCCGATGTGCTCGACGGGGCGTGGGGTGTCGCCGGGTTTGGGTACCCGTGCGGGTACGGTGTCGCTACCGGCGATGCGCAGAAAGTCGCCCTGTCGCTCGATGGCTCGCGCCTGATCCAGCACCGTCAGGGCATGATCCGCGACGCGCTTGATCTGCGCTCCGGCACGGTTCAGACCGGCACCCTGTCGTAGCCGGACGGCGACCGTGCCGGCGTGTACCGGTCCCTCGTGGCGGATGGCCTCCAGAACGAACTCCGCGCGGGTGAGCGAGTCGCCGTGCGTGTTGCCGTACAATGTGACCTCCCCGCCGGGAAGAGGGACATTGTATGGTGCGAAGTATGACAACCCTGGCAGTGGTTGATTCTTCGGAGCGGGGAGTGTGAATGCGTCTGGCTCGTCCACCGTAACCTTCGGGTCCAGCAGTTTGCCCTCGGAAGGCGTCATGGCTACCGTCTCAGGTGCACGCATCGCTGCCTCAATGGTCTCGACAACCTTCTCCGGGTCGCGGAGCCAGTCGGCTGACCAGACGCGGTGGAGACGCCAGCCGAGTCCGGCGAGCACTTCGCTCCGCAACCGTTCGCGGGCGCGGGCGGTGCGGGCATTGCGATAGTTTTCACTGTCGCATTCGATCCCGAGCAGGAAGGCTTCGGGGTTCGCCGGGTCTTCCATGGCCAAGTCGATCCGGTAGTCTGAGGTCCCGACCGCGCGACGTACCCGGTGCCCGCGACGGATGAGAGCATCCGCGACCGCGTCCACGAATCCGTCCGTGCCAGCGTCGCCCCCTGCCTGCGTCGCGCCGGTCGCGGCTTGCGCCCGCGCGAGGAACTGCCGCAGCAACCGGACGCCGCGTTTCGTTTCGTTGCTCACGACAATGTCCGCCGGCGCCAGACTCGAAACCACGGTGAGTTGCTCTTTCGCCCGCGTAACGGCGACGTTCAATCGGCGTTCACCCCCGGTGCGGCTGAGCGGTCCGAATAGCATCCGTGCTTTCCCGTCGGGCCATTTCCCGTAGCCGACGGACAGAAAGATCACGTCGCGTTCGTCGCCCTGAACGTCCTCGATACTTTTGATAAAGAACGGCTCGGCGGTATCCGTCGCGTCCTCGTTCAAGGCTTCCGCGAGGAACGGATCGTGCCGTTTCTGCTCCTCGATGGCAGCACGAACGCACTCCTCCTGCGCCCCGCTCATTGTAATCACTCCGACGCTCTGGTGGGTATTTTGTCGCGCCTGTTTGACCACCAGTCGCGCCACCGCTTCCGCCTCGACCGGGTTGTCCCGCTTTGCGCCCGTACCGCCACGATAAACCCCGTCTGGGACAGAGAGAAAGGACAGGGCGGATGGCGTCCGCGACGACGGGAACGTGTTCAGTGCCTGATTGTCCGGCGCGTAGATCTCGTGGTTCGAGAACTCGATCAGCGATTCGTGGCGGCTCCGGTAGTGCCAGTTGAGCGTGGTTTGTCCGAACGCGGCTTTGGCGGCATCCAGCACGCTCTCGAACTCCCGCGGATCGTCGCCTTCGTCCTCCTCGTAGTCGTCGGCGTCCTGCGTTTTCTTGAAGAACGAGGTGGGCGGGAGTTGTTTGCTGTCTCCGGCGATCACGGCCTGGTCCGCCCGGAGCAGCGCGCCGAGGGCGTATTCGGGGAACACCTGGGACGCTTCGTCGAAGATCACGATGTCGAACGTGACGCGATCCGGGTCGAGGAACAGGCTCACGGATAGCGGACTCATCATCAGGCAGGGCGTCAGTTTGAACAGCAGGTTCGGTATCTCGCCGAGGATTTTTCGGACCGAGGCACGCGGGCGTGATTGCGCGAGGTACCGGTTGAGCGTCGCCATCTCGCCGACGTTGAAATCCGCGCGGAAGATCAGATCACGCCGCCCGGCGACCCGCTCGCGAATGCGACCGGGGGCGTCGCGCAGTTGCGCCTTGTCCAGCGCGACGTACCGCTCGCGCCGGGGCGCGTGTTCGGCGGCGTTAAGATGTTGGACGTCGGGCGCGGGCGCGGAAATCATGTCGTTCCAGCGGCGGTAAAATGCCTTGCGGAAGACGCGCGGGATTTCGCCCTCGGAAGGCTGTTCCTGGATCATCCGCTCGCAGAAGGACAGCAACCCGATCCGGTCGCACTCGTCCCGTGCCGCGACGAACTGGAGATATCGCTCCATGTTTCCGAGCGAGCGGAGACGACGGTGTGTCCAGTCGCGCTGTTCCGGGAGCGAGTCGCCAGGCGAGATTCCCGTCCCGGTCGTCGCCAGCATCGACAGGTCGAAATGCGCGGACAACTCGCGCCATGTGACTTCGAGCAGGGCGCGGGCGGATTCCAACTCGCGAACAATAACGGCGACCGCGTCGGTACCCCCGGCGGGTGTGCCGCCTATCGACAGGCGAATGACGCCTTCCGGGACTGCTGTATACCGCGCCGCGCATTGCTCGCGTAACGCCGCCGCATTATCCAGGGCACCCCGGACTGCGTTCCAGTCGGTGCTCCAGCCGGTGAACAACACGCCATATCTTTCCTGCTCTCGCGAAAATTCTTCAATGAGTTCTGCTTCCTCGGCAGCACTCATTGCGGCGATTTCCAACCCCTCTATCAAAGTTTGGGTTGGCAGATTTTCCTTCGCTACGGCGCGAGCGGTGCGCCGGTTCATCAGGAACTCCGCGATGACTTGCCGCAATGCGTCGAGGCGTTCATGGAGCTGGGGCAGCGGGAACCGATTCTTGGGTGAAGAGGTATCAGCCGGCAGGGTTATGTGGGCTTCTAATTGCTTGAGACTGGTTTGTACCAGACCGAATTGTTTCCGCACCAGTTCGATCTGATCGCGCAACTCCTCCCACTGTGAACCGGACGCACACATCCGAGCGCGTAAGGCGTGCGACGCGCCGCTAGGAAAACTCGCTTGTAGCAGTGCTGTCTGCCGTAAGGAGGAGAGCAACTCGTCCCAACGAGTGTCCTCAGCGAGATAATAATTTGCGAAAGTTGCCCGGAGTATTTCGCCCTCCGCTGTCAGGCGGGAATCCATATCTTTTGCTGAACTTGCGGCGGCGGTCAGGGCAGAAATGTCGGCACCTTTGAGTGTTGCGCTGGGGGTGAGAGTGGCAGAGAGTGCTTTCAGATCGTTCCAGTAGCCCCGGTTGAAGAAACGCGTCAGCCCACCGTAATCATTCCGAAAGCGGGCACAGATCGCGTGGACGTCGAGTTGATATATCTCGGTATTGAATCGCTCGCTGACTGTCGCCCGTGCGGCGTCGCGTTGCTTGAATCGGTCCTGGGTTTCACGGACCGTTTTTGTTAGATTAGTGATGGGCGTTGCGAACCAGTTCGGACGAGGCTTAAAATCAGTAAGGCAAAATTTGAGCGCGTCCAAAGTTGCCTCAATCTCGGCGAGCGATACGGGGGCAGTGACGCCTGTCATGTCTGCTAGACGTCTCACACTTGGGAGAAGCCGTGTAATCCCAAGTTCAGCCTTCTCTGTCGCGATTTTGGCTGCTGTGAATGCATCATTATCAATGTTTGACCATCTATCCCCGAATGCTTCCGCCAGAGCAGTGCGCGGAGCGACGCGTAGAGATGTGATTAGTAAGGCATGGTCTTGTTGCAAGACTGCAGGAGTGAAGCGCACTAATAGCAGGGATCGCTGTTCACGGAATGCTAAGTGACGCGCGGCGGCGGTGTTCGCCGCGCGGCGAAGTGAAGGCAGGTCTACTGTCAAATCGTCGAGCCATTGGGGGAGCGGGCGCGGCGTGCGCAAAACCTGATTCGCCAGCGAAATCAGCCAGTCAATATCTCCGACGTTGCGGTTCGATGCTTCCGCGTCCGGCAGCCCGAGCCGGGTTCCCAGTGCCGCCGCGTTTTCCAGAAGTTTTGTCGCCGTCTCATGCCAAGGGGTGAGTATCGCACCGACCTGTCCAGGCAGATCGGGCGTGTAGGTTTGCGCACGCAACCCGCGCCACGGGTGTTCCGCGATGCCGGGGAACAGGTCACGAAAGCCCGCGAAACGCTCGGTCAGGGTTTCCATCCGGTACAGATGGTCGGCGTTCACCGATTCGACGGCGGGCAGGGCAAAGAAAATGTCGGGCGTGTCGGCGAGCGACGCGACGATGACACGTGCTTCGTACAGGGAGATGCCTAGCGGCTCGCGCGGCGCGTGTAGCGCGGCAACGCCCCGGTTGAAATCGTCGCGTAGCCCGACGAGTGCACTGGTATCCACGGCGCGTTGCGGCTTAGCGCCCGCCTCGGCGACCGCTTTCGCCCGCTTGAGTTGTGCCAGCAACTCCGCCTTGCCCGATTTATGACTGTGTGCCTCCAAACAAAGATCGGCGAGTCCGCACTCTTTCAAACGCCGATAAACAGCGTCCAGTGCCGCCATCTTCTCGGAAACGAACAGGACGCGTTTGCCGTCGGCGACGCACGCCGCGATCAGGTTCGCGAT
>JACMIS010000029.1 GCA_014381035.1 Armatimonadota bacterium | reverse complement strand
GCGTTTGTGCATGATCTGGCGGGAATGCTCCGGTTGTGTGACGCCCTCGACTCACCCCACGCCGGGCTTTTGCTCGATAGTTTCCACTGGCACTGCGCGGGGGAAACGGTGGCGGATTTGGAACGGCTGACACCGGCGCGGGTCGTCGTCGTGCATGTCAACGACGCACCGCCGATTCCGCGCGAGGCTCAGGTGGTCGGCGAGCGTGCGCTCCCCGGCGCGACCGGCGTCGTCGACATCGCCGGGTTTATGGGTGCGCTGAAAACTATTGGCTACGCCGGTCCTGTCACGTGCGAACCGATGGCGAGTGCCATTGCCGCGCTCGGTGCGAGCGGGGACGATGAAGTGCTGTCCCAGGTTTCCGTCTCTCTCGATGCGATATTGCCGGACGCGGGCTAAAGATGTTATCATAGTGGAGAAAGTTCTCGTGTACGACGCGCACCGTGGCACCGTTTTACCCGCCCTTACAACCGCTTTGACCTGCCTTGAGAACTGAACCGATTAAGGACACGAACCGAACTTGACCCGCGCCGCCGATGCACCCGTCTCTGTTTCCGAACCCGCCCAGCAGAGCGGCGTCACCACCCGTGCCGTTCTCATCGGGATCGTGTTCGCCCTCGCTCTGTGCGCGTTCACGCCGTATAACGATTTCAAGATCGCCGCGACGTATATCGCCGGGACCCAGTTTCCCATCGGCGCGGTGTTCGTCGAACTGTTGCTCGTCGGCGTGGTCAACGTTTTTCTGCGACGCTTCAACCCCCGTGCGGCGTTCAATAAAGGCGAATTGTTAACTGTCTGGAGTCTGATTCTGGTGGCGTCGGGGTTGCCCTCGTCCGGCATGATGCGCTATTTCCTGCCGCATATCGCCGCCCCGCACTACATGTCGGACACGACGAACGGTTGGGAATCGAAAGTCTGGGCGACGATTCCGGAGTGGATGAAGATCACCGACACCGAGGCCGCTCTCGCGTTTGCGAAAGGCTACCCGCGTGGCTCGGAGCGTATCCCGTGGGAAGCGTGGGCGTCGCCGCTGTTCTTCTGGAGTATTCTGGCGTTCTTCTTCCTGCTCGCCACATTCAGCATCGCATCGCTCCTGCGCAAGCAGTGGATCGAGAACGAAAAGTTCTCGTTCCCGCTCGTCACGCTTCCCCTGCTCCTTGCCGAAGACCCCGAACCGGGACGGCTTGCGCCGCCCCTTTTGCGTTCGCCGCTGTTCTGGCTCGCCGTGATCGGCGTCACCACGCTCCACACGATTCGCGGAATGCACGTCCTGTATCCCTCTATCCCGGATATCATCATTCACTGGGATTTGTGGGGCACGTTGACGTCCCCACCGATGAATCAGATAAACCCGATTGACTTCTGGATCTATCCGCTGGTGATCGGTATTTCGTATCTGCTGTCGGCGGAGGTGTGCTTCTCGCTCTGGTTTTTCCACCTGTTCTATAAGGGCGAGATCCTTATCGGCGCGATCAACAACTTCGACATGCCGGGAGCGGTCGCGGGCTATTCGTACAAGCAGTTCCACTCGCTGGAAGCGTTCGGGGGCGGTGTCGCGCTATTACTGTGGACGGCATGGTCGGCGCGTCGCCATATCGCCGATGTGTGGGAAAAGGCGACCAACGGTCCCCGCGCCAGAGAGATAGACGACTCCGCAGAACTGATCGGCTACCGCGCGACGCTGTTCGGGTTAATCATCTCCTATGTCGGTATAGGCGTCTTCCTGTACGCGGCAGGTCTGAACCTCGTACTGATTCTGCTGTCGCTCCTGACACTCACCCTCGCTCTGGTGGTAATCTCGTGGGTCGTCTGTCAGGCGGGTCTGCTTTTCATGGCACAACCCTACGGTACCGTGGACATTCTGGCGACCACGGTCGGCACCGGTCCGTTCAAGGTCCCCGCGCTGTATACGCTGTTTCGATGGGAAAACATGTTTATTTTCGACACCCGGGAAATGCTCGCCCCGTCACTCCTCGAAGCCGCGAAAACCGCCGAAGACCGGCGCACGGACACCCGCAAACTCCTCTGGGCGATCCTTCTGGTTATCGCGCTGGGCTGGGTAGTCTCGCTCTATGCCTCGCTCTGGCTTCCCTACATGAACGGCGGCGGGTACTCGCTCAACAACCTGTTCACGTACCGCTGGTCGCCGCAAAAGCCACTCGGATTCGCGGCGGGTATCGCGTCCGTTCCGAAGAAGGGCGACATTTCAAACTGGTTCCACCTGTTCGGCGGTTTCGGCGGCGTGCTGTTTATGTTGCTGGCCCGTGCCCGTTTGAGCGCGGGTCTGCACCCTATCGGCTTTCTGTGCGCCTCGGTCTACTCGATGCACATGCTCTGGTTCTCGATCTTTATCGGGTGGCTGGGCAAGTCGCTCATCCAGCGGTATGGGGGAATGAAAGGGTATCTGGGCGCGTTGCCGTTCTTCCTCGGCTTGATTCTGGGGGATGTGATCAACGCCATGATCTGGATTCTGATCGGCAACCTGACCAACGTCGGGTACTCTGTGATGCCGGGATAAGTATCACTCGCGAAAGGGAAACAAATGCGCCTACGAAAATATTCGGTCCCCGTGGCGACTACCGTGATTACGGCGGCATTGTTCGCGTTCGACACGTATCGCGTTTCGCAGATTCCGCCCGTCCCAGAAGCGTTGCCGTCGCATCGTGTCCATCGCGCCAACCTTCGAACCGACACGGCACTCTTCCCCGATAAAACATCCGTGGAAATCGTTGACATCACAGACCGCCGACCGGACTTTAACCGTGACCTTCCCGTCTATCCCGCGACCGCCGAAAACTACGCGACGTGGGACATACACGGAAAGAAACGGCGCACACAATCGGACGCCGCGATGGGTATGATCTGGGAGTCGTGGACGAAAGGAAACAGGCGGGTTCGTATGCGTGTCCGGCATAAGGGGGAGCCGCGCCCTTCCTGGAATGCGCAGTATCGAATCGCGGGAAAGTTAGGCGACTCCGTGGGCCATTCCCATTCGAACAGCTGGATGGAAGAAGAGCAAGCCGACTATGTGGCAGTAGAAGTACCCGCAAGCCTGCGCCACGCCTCTTTTTGGATAGGGAACCCGGACGGGAAGCGAGCGGTGACTCTCACACAACTGCCGCTCGTTCCTCTGATCGCCCGGCGGTTGGGAGCAACGTCGTCTATTGCGCCGGTGCGGAAGGGCGACGCGATCCCCTGGTACCAGGGACCTAAAATCACAACTACATTGCCACAGGAACTGCTACCCGCTTCGGAAAATCTGTATCATTACCAAGTACAAACGGTGAACGCGGCAGGTCTCGTCAATCCGGGCGGCTACTCAGGAGACATCGTAATCGGTAACGATACCGCGACGATAGACTTGCCATGCGGCGTTGGTAAGGCGACGATGCGTACCGTCGCGGTGCGGGTCATTCTGGAACCGTACCAATGGGCGGAGTTTCCCGATGTACCTCTGTCCGCGCCCAAAAAAGAGTCCCCCTTGTGAGGCCCGGAGTGACACGCTGTCCCTTTGCGGCATAGAAAATCACCCTTGCAGATTATTGTGACAGAGCCATGATTCAGGTCAACCGATTACACGTATAATTAAAAACATAAGCGAAATAATGAAAAAACGAGCACGATTCGCCGTTATCGGCATTAACCACGATCACATCTATCGCATGACCGAGGCAGCTCTCGGCGGCGGCGGGGAACTCGCCGGGTTTTACGCGCCCGATGAAAAATGGGCTACCAATTATCAGACACGTTTCCCCGATGCGCCGCGTGTGACAGACCCGCGTGTCTTTCTGGAAGACGAAAGTATCGCGCTGATCCTGAGTGCGTGTGTCCCATCGGATCGCGCCGCGCTAGGGATGCAAGTCATGCGTCACGGCAAAGATTACCTGTGCGACAAAGCGGCGTTCCTCAACCGGGAGGAGTTGGATGCCGCCCGGCGCGTTCAGCAGGAAACGGGGCGTATCTTTGCCATCTCCTACAGCGAACGGCTTCTGGATCGGAGTGCAAACCGGGCGGGAGAGTTGGTGCGCGGTGGAGCAATCGGGCGCGTGGTACAGGTCGCCATCCTCGCGCCACACACGCTACGAATCGCCAGCCGCCCCTCCTGGTTTTTCGAGCGCAAGCATTACGGCGGTATTTTGACGGACATCGGTTCGCATCAGGTCGAGCAGTTTCTGTATTATTCGGGGCTGACAAACGTGGAAGTAGTGAGCTCTCTGGTCGCGAACTACAAGCATCCGAATCACCCCGAATTCGAGGACTACGGCGAAGCGACCTTTCGCGGGCAGGACGCCGAAGGGAATGGTTGTACCGGATTCGTACGTGCCGACTGGCTGATCCCGGACAATGCGAAACACACTGGTCGCCACCGGGTCGTAATGGGAACCGAGGGGATCCTGGAGATCGGCGGGGATACACTGACACTGGTAAACGCGAACGGTACGGAGCGTATCGACTGCCAGCAGGACCCGGTATTGTTCGGAACGCGACTGATAGACGATGTGCTAAACCGCACTGAGACTGCAATCAACCAGACACACTGTTTTTACGCATCGGAATTGACCCTTCGTGCCCAGGAACACGCGGCGCGACACGGCAACCTAGGCAACTAAAATCCGCATTCGCGGACGTTAAAAGGTCCCGCCGAAAGTCTTTCGCGTCCGCTCAGGTGAGACGCGTCGGGCGGCGGCGATCCGGTAGGCGTGGGGTGATGTTTGAAAACGGGCACCGAAGAGACGATAAAAGTATGCCGGCTGCCCGAACCCACACTCGCCCGCAATGTCCAGAATCGAGAGCGTGGTCGTTGTGAGGAGGCGGGCGGCATGCTCCAGGCGCAGGCGGTTGATATATTCGGTCGGCGTCTGGTTTGTCGCCGCTTTCAGGATACGCGCTAAATGGGTGCGGGTGACTCCGGCTTCGGCGACAAAAGCCGGAAGCCCGCACCGTAGCGCGTTTGAATCGTGACGGAGTTTCGCGCAGGCACCGATCAGCCAGCCGGGGGTGCCGTCCGGCAAACCCGCGTTATGGGTGGTGTCTTTCTGAACGCTCGGAAAGAGCCACGGGGCGACGGTAGCAAGAAGTCGGCAAGCCTCCGTTCGTAGCGCGGCGTTTGTCATTTGGGTGTCCTGAAAGAGCACGAGCGCGTGCCGAAACGCACTGGCGCATTCGTCGGTGGCACCATTAATGTTGGTGGTGCTCACGATCACCGGCGCGTCGCGGTTTGTCCCGATGCCCGCGAGATCGTGGAAGTTTCGCCACATTTCGGCGTCTATCGCGATGTTGATATAGTGGAAGAACCTGCCGGTTTGAAAGCGGATGAAATGCCGGTCGCCGGGTTGAAGAAGAGTCAGTTCACCCTCGCGAAGCATGGTCGTGGTTCCGTTCAGCCCGTGTATGGCGTCACCGACGAGCACGAAGATCATTTCGTAGAAGTCGTGGGAATGCTCGGTCACGCGGAAGCCGCGAGCACTGGATTCTCTGGTGATACTCAACGCCGCATGGTAAGGACGACCCGGCGCGACGTTCTCGAATCGCAGGCACCGAATGTTGCCGGAAATCGGGCGGTCCCTGAAAGAAGCCATGTTCGTATTGTATAAGTATTTGTTTCCATGGTGCAAGACATATCGGATGGGGGAATCTACAATGTCGGTAGCCTGACCAGCACGAAGGAAACAAACCATGTCTACCGCAACCCTAACGCGTCCCGTATCCCATGCACGACTGAACCCGGCACAGGTCGCTCAATACCAGAACGAAGGCTACCTGATCTACCAGGAGCCGGTGCTGCCGGAGGATAAGTTCGCCGCTCTAAAAAACTATTTCGAAGGCATCCTTGCCGACTTGCCGGAGAACGAACGCCCCGAAGCGATGGATGTGCCGCACTTTATGCACCCGAAACTGCTGGAATGGGCGTTCGATGACGCCGTCCTTGACATCGTCGAACCGATCACCGGACCGGACATCGTGCTCTATTCCTCGCACTTTATCTGCAAGCCGAAAGGGAACGGCAAGCGGGTTCCCTGGCACGAGGATTCCGCCTACTGGAAGGGCAAGATCACGCCGATGGAGATCTGCACGGTCTGGCTGGCGATTGATCCCTCGACACGCGAGAACGGCTGCATGAAGGTGATCCCGCGAACGCACGTCGAGAGGCAAATGGGCTACTCCGAGTACGAACCGGTCGACCCGGAGCAGAACGTCTTCAGTAGCGAGATCAAGGCAAGCCAGCGCGATGACAGCAAGGAAGTGTACATCGAACTCGACGCGAACGAGTGCAGTTTGCATGACGCACGGGTGATGCACGCCAGCGAGCCGAACACGAGCACGATCCGCCGCTGTGGCTGGACGATGCGTTTCGCGTCCAGTGCCGTGCAGTTCAACCAGGAGAAATTCGACGGCACGCACGTGATCTACCTGGCGCGTGGGCGCGACTTGGGCGGCAACGTGTACGCGGACCCGACCCGCAGTTACCCGGAAGTGCTCGAAAAGCGGGGGTTTTCCGGGCGATATAAAAATTCGCACTGATCACGCGCGAGTTTTTGTATCGCCCGCTATCCGCACCCGTGATCCGGCGAAGCGGGATGGCGTAACAGTTGAGACAGTCGCCGCTACGCCCGCACTAGAGTAAGCGTTCATGGCATTCGGGCAAGCGGCGAAAAGCCCGGTTCAGGGGTTTTCGCCGCCTAACCGGTTATGATGTAAGCGATTCAGTAAAGATTGTAACGTTTCCTGTCCTCGGCGGAAATATAAACCTCATCCCCGAGGTAACTGCGAACCGCCTTATATAGTTCCGTCACGCCAAGCACCTTGACCCGCGACACATCCCAGAGAGTGACTTCGCCGGTCAGCGTGCAACTGGTGGCGACTTTTGTGCCATTTGGCGACCACAGGACCGTGTGTTTTCCGTTCTCGGCGAGGACTGCTTTATCAACCAGTTTTCCGGTAGTCGCTTCCCAGACGACAAAGGAATCGTCACCACAGGTGACGATATTTTTCCCGCCGGGCGACCACGCGAGGCTCCAAATGTTGAACCCGATGAGATTCACAAATGCCTTTCCGTTTTCGACACGCCATACACGCGCTGTCCCGTCTGAACTTCCCGATGCGAGTCTTTTGCTATCCGGCGACCAGGCAATTGCATTGATGGCGTTCTTATGTCCGTTCATCTCCACAATCGGTTGCCTGGATTTGGCGTTCCAAACGATGATCACATTGTCCAGACACCCTGCGACATAGCGACCATCGGGCGACCAGGAGATTTTAGTAATCTCACCAATACGTCCGGTTAATACGCCTGTTTGTTTCCCGGTCCGGGCGTTCCATAATAAGGCGTTTTTATCCGTGCTACCGGTGACAAGACGGTTCCCGTCCGGCGACCAGGAAACGCCTGTCACGGTCTCTTTATGCCCTGCCAATGTTGCGATGCATACGCCCGTCTCGGCATCATAAATATCAGCCGTCTTACCGGTACCCGCGATGGCAATCCGCTTACTGTCGGGGGACCACTTGCAATCCCTCACCCGGACGCTGTTTTCCAGAGGAATGGTCCGAATATTATTCCCCTGTGTGCGCCAAATCTGCATGGCATTATTCGCGCCCACGGTGGCGATAAACTTGCCGTCGGGCGACCAGTCCATGGCAACGATCCCGTCGCTGTCGCTGGTAAATGCCCCCTGCTTTTGGATCATGGAAATCAGCGAACCGAGAGCGGATTTGCGCAGTATTTCTTCCGACTGCTGGGTGTGCCCCTCTTTCTCGGCGCGTTCGGAAAGTATCCAGGACATCTTGGAGTTGCCCATCAAATACTCCCTTTCCGCGTAGGACGCGTACTCGCGGGACATGGCGAGTCCTGTCTGCTCCTGATTTAATTTCTTCTGCTCCCGCGTGCTTATGCTTTTGTCGAACAGGCTGATCGCCCAGGCGAGCCCCAGCACGATTGCCGTCGCGCTCAGCATAAGCGTCCTGGCGACCGCCCACCGGTCTTTAGCGTCCCGCTGTTCCCGTTCCCGGTCGCGCTCTTGCCGTTCATGCATCCATTCCAGTTGTTCACGCTCTCGTTCACTTCGCTCGCGCCCGCGTTCGATCCGTTCGCGCTCCAGCTCGGAGTGGATGCTGGCAACCAGGAAAGCACGTTCCTCCTGCGAAAGATGGATCGCGGTTGCCTGCCGTTGTTGCTCTTTGATTAGGGCATTCCCACACAAAAGGTACGATGGGTCACGCGTTGCCGGAGTGCTACCGGAAGCGAGCCATTCCGCGAGAGGGAGATTGTCCGAGGGCAGGTTTCTGCTCACCCAAGCCGCATCAAACAGGGTGACGTAGATTCGATTGCGAGCAACGAGTCGTCCGTCCACCAATTTAACCACTCCCGCGAGTCGCAAGCGCGTGTGGACAGGGATCTTCGGGTCGTACCGCACTTCTACCTGATTCAGAATGTCGGCATAGCAAAGCAACGTTTTTCGCACATCACTGGTGGGGTCCTTCAGGTAATCACGGATAAATCGAAAGTGCGTGTCTTGCTCCATACAGCGGTCCCGCTCTGTCGGTTCGTAGGAGATTTGGGCATGCCCGGTTGTGTTATCCGACCTCAGGTATAATCGCTCGACTTCGGCATCAATCTGGTCCGGGGTGCGGTCTTTTTCCGGGAGTTCGTAGGCGACGCTGGCAAGAGTCTGCGTCAGGATCGGCTGCCCCCCCGTCCAGTGTAGAATCTGCTCCACCACAGGGTCGCCGTGTGAACCAAAGATCCGCCGCAGTGACTCCAAAGCGGTTCCCGTGTCGAAGTCCTCCAGCGTAATCGTGGTGCCGATATTGAACGGCGTACGCGTTTTGTCCTGAATGAAGTCGGATGCCGAGGCGACTCCGATCAGCACGCAAACAACGCGGTCTAATTCCTCTTTGTGGGCGCGACCATTATACAGAGCGCGGATGGTGGTGAAGTAATCGTCGCGGAACGGCAAATGCAGGACGGAGTCTACTTCATCGAAGAATAGTACAACGTCGCCCGTAACCTGTTTCAACAGAATATTATGGATGAATCGTTCAAAACGAACAGGAGGGCTGATATTTTTATTCGCTTCCCACCACACGGAGGTATCGAAATCCATTTTGATTTCGTCCCGAATCACATCAACGATAGTGCCGAACCATCGGTCGAAATCTTTCTCCCCTCCTAATGGCTGAAGGTCTATGATTGCAACCACGTTTCCTTGCCGCTGTAGTTGCGCCCGCGTCCGCTCCATCATGCTGGACTTCCCCACCTGCCGCGGGGCGAGTACGAGGCTGAACTCGCGGCGTTTTATCGCCCCGAAAAGCGCGGTATCCGCCGGACGCTCAATGTAGCTGGGGTGACCAGGCTTCAGTGAGCCGCCAACCTGGAAGAAGTGCCGGGCGGATTTGGGAGGGTCGCCATGCAACGGGGGAAAATTCACCACCGGAGCGCGGCTGGTCATCCGAGCGTGTCCCGAAAAAAGGTAGCGTACAGTCCGCAGGCGGGCACGAGCCTACCTTCTTTATCATAGCGTGCGAGGCCGGCGAGTTCGATGCGTCGTGCGAGGGATAAATTGGGGCATCCCTCGCCCCGTATGATGCCCTGAAGCGCGTTTCGCAAGTCGGGCTCTGCCTGAAAACGGAGTAGGAAGCGGTGCAAGTGGACATGGAAAATACCCCCGTTTCGCGTACCGAACAAAACCTGCGGCGCGGTCCCTCTCGCCATCTGATAGAACAAAGTGTGCGTCAAGTAGGGCTGACCTCCCGCGAAGGCATAAACCTCGCTCGCGGCATCGTCCGACTGACCGAAACGACTTGCCATTGTTTTGACTTCGTCTTCGGTGAGCGAATGCGTCTCGACCCGATCTCCGATGTTGAACGGCGACATACTCAAATCAGGAATAAATATCGAAGGCTCCGTGCTCGCCCCGATAAGCCAGTGGATTCGTTCCCAGTAAGCATCGCGGGCTCCCAATCCCCAAAAACCGCGCACGGTGGCAAAAAAATCAGGTCCCGTCGGGTGGGTAATCACCCGATCTGCTTCATCGAAACACAGCAAGACAGGGATCTCTGACCGTGCGAATAGATGCCTTTGTAAAAACGTGCCGATATTCGCTCGCTCGCTCGCCCCTTCCCGCCACTGATCACGTGTCCAGGTCAGGTTCAGTTCCTCAGCCCATTCGACGATTATACGACGCCATATATGGCTGACACTGATGAAATCCGCTTCATCGAACACTTGGAAGTCTACCAAAGCCGGTCGCAGCCCGTCGGTGTCCGATACGGTTTGCATGGTCCGCAAGATGAGCGAGGTTTTGCCGGTCTGCCGTGCCCCGATCAGGGTCACCAGCCCCCGCTCTGCCAGCACACCCTCGCGGCAGGCATTATCCATTTCCCGCACCACATAGTGTGGTGCGCCAGGTCGTATGACGCCGCCGGGCAAAACACGCATCAGTCGCGGGTCCACCTGTGCCGCCGGGACGTAGTCGGGAACACTTTCTATGGGAAATTTCCTGTCGGCTATGTCGCCGCGCCACTCCTCAGGATTACCGACCGTTTGCAACAATTTCTCTATTAAAGGTTGCGTGTCCGCGTCATTCGTCCATTGGATTTGTTGGATAGAACTAAGCCGGGCAGACAGTTCATACGGAAGCGGCTCAGAAAAGGGTAGCTGGACACGCACCGGGAGTATCAAAGGGCAGCCGGGACGCTCCGGTTTCCGTCGCAGGTTGACGGCGATTCGCACCTCCTCGGAGACCATTTCGCTATTCGCAGCCTCCTTTGACAGAAGGAGCAGCAGGTAGTCACATTGGAGTAGAGAGTCGTATATTCGTTTCGCCCAATCCTCACCCCACCGAATCCCCGAATCAATGAACGCCGTGTGTCCTGCTTGCCGAAGCGCATCAGCGAGTTTGTGAGCCAGAGTGCTATCCGGCTCCACATGACGATAACTGATGAATATCGTTTTGCTCACCTTTTCGGGGGGCAAAACAGTATCTTGTGCGGACGCGACTGATTCGTTGTCGCTTTCCATCGGGGGAAAATTGGTTGTGAACTCCAGCGGAGAAATCGCCATCTCGAAAGCACTCCATCATTTCAATGAGACAGCGATCCATTTATCAGGGTATGGAGCCGTTCGGGTTGATGTTACTAAACGTTCGAATGTTTCGCCGCATTATATCATGCCGATTCACCTCATAAAATAGTCTGAACTGATTTTTTTTGGGATTATCTGCCACCCTCGCCGCAAATGACGGGTTTGATCCGCTGATGATCGAGCGCACGTTTCGTCACATCGCCTCAGCGACCGGGCGTAGCCGCCACAGGTCGTTCGCGGTCGCGGTTCGCTTGCCACGGCGTGCCCATATTGCCCCCTGCTCGGCGGGAAAAATACCGGTCTCAACGAACGTCCCGCACGCTTCGCGCACCCCATCCGCCACGAGATATTCCTCGCTCTTACCGGACGCATCCGCGATCACGACCGGGCGAACCTGATCCGCGCCGAATTGAGTCACTCCGCCCGCCGCGACATACGCAAGACCGTTCAACTGCACGAATGGACGCGCATCTACGAGTCGTGTCATCGGACGCGACGCCGCGCCGCGAACATACGCGAAATAGGCACACAGGTTTTCCCCGACGAGCACTCCCTTTGCATTTCCGCCGCGTTCGACCTCTATGCCTTTGTTGTCCAGAATCTGGTAGCCGTCACCCGTCCGGTAAACGATGGTGGCATTGTCGCATTCCACGCGCTCCTCGTGTCTGTTGTTCCCCGCGCCGGTATGGGTCGCCGCGATGCGAAGTTCCACGCCGTTACTGCATAAGGCACGCACAAAGCACGTGTCGAACGTTTCGATGGCATGCGCCCGGTATAGTTCCGCCTGAACCTGCCCCAGATCAGCGAACGCCGAAACATCATCCGTCCCCGCCCAGAAAAGCAGGTTGTGAACGAAGTGTGCCATCGCGTTCCCGATACAGGAGTCGAGCACCAGCCGTCTATCATTCCAGAAAAGACGCCCCGCCCAGTTATTTCGAACGAAATACGAGAGCGGTCTCGCCCACAGCCCGATAAATGAGACCCGACGTAGCCCTCCGAACTCGCCCGCGAGAATACGTGACTTGAGTTTTTGGCGCGGCTCCTCGACGATGAAGTTGAACGCCACCTGCGTCGCATGTTTCGCGTTCTGATCTACCGCGATCATTTGTTCCAGCTCGTCCGGGTCGAGCGTGGGCGGTTTTTCCAGATAACAGGCGACGCCACTTTCGACGCAGGCACGGTGCATTTCGGCATGAAGCGGGATCGGGGTTGGAACGGTGACGACGTCCAGTTCGTGACGATGCGCGGCAAGCATTGCCCGGTAGTCGGCATAAGTGCGCACACCGCGCCCGGCGAAGTCATGGCGCGACCCGGACGTTGCGAGAGACGGGGCGTCGGGGTCGCACGTGCAGACAAGGCGGCATTCGCCGGTCGCTTCCAGGGCTTGTACCGCCTGATGATGGCTGGCGGCGAACCCACCGACGCCGATGATCCCGATGCGTATCATAGTGTGTCTTTCTTGGCGATATTATGCCAGACCCAGCCGGTGCGCACACTCGGCGAGGATTTCCCGTTCCCAGGACGGACGTTCCGGCGAACGCGGGTGCGTGCGACTGGACGGTATTTTGCCCAGCGAATGCAGGAAGACCGCCGCCGAGTGTTTGTATGCCGGGACCGCCGGACGAAACGCGATATTGCCGAGGAGTTGCAGGGCGTCCGCAACCGCGAAATAATCCGGCGACTGGTCCGCCCACAGACGGTCCCGCTCGGCGAATTTCGCGGGCGAGAATGCCGCGAGCCCCAAGAGATAGTCGCTCCCGTACTCGATCATATCAATTCCCAGGTCGTTTCCGGTCAAAACCTGAAAGTCGGGGCGCACCCGGTCGCGGATTTCCAGCCGTCCGATCTCGATCACGCGGTCCAGACTGCTGTGCTTCGCGCCTTTGATCTGCGGGACACCAAGAATCGCCTCAAACGTTTCCGCGCTCCATATCTCACCGTTTGGCGCGAACATGCGCCCCAATTCAAACGCGTACGCGGCAGATACGTCCCGCGTCGCCCGGTGGTAAATGTCGGCGACTTCCTGCGCGGGCAAGCCGTGCGTTTTCGTCGTCTGGAAAAGGATCGGGGTCCCGCCCACCTCGGCAATCGGGGCGATGGCGCGGCGATACAGTTCGGCAGGTTCGCCGTGTTGCCCTTCGATGAACGCCCCGGCAAGGAACGGCTTCCCGGCGAGCGTTTCGGACGCGATACGTAGCATCCGCGCCTTCTCCTCGTCGGTGATGAGGTTGGCGTAGCCGGTATCCATATTTACCGCCGGGGTCAGCCCTGCATCCACGGTTTCGCGCAGGCAGGCGGCGTAGGCGTCTTCGGCGATCTCGCCGGATTCGGTGAACGGGAGTAGCACCGCCGCCATCCCGACTGGTTTTCGCCCGATATTCTGGGAGCGGCGTTGCGCCGCGTCTTGGAGGTTCATTGTCATTTCCTTTACGCCTCATTTTCGGGGTTTCACCCCCGAACACACCTACTTCGCCAGGTTATCCAGTTCGATCCAGCGGCGTTCTTCCCACGACCGCAGACCCGCCTCGGCGAGTTGTACGCCTTTCGCGCCCTCAAGCAGGTCATATTCCCACGGCGCGTCCTGCACGACGTGACGCAGGAACATCTCCCACTGCACCTTGAAACCGTTGTCGAAAACCTGGTTCGTCGGCACCGTCATCCAGTCGGTGGCGAAGTTGATCGGCGAGTCCTGATCCGGGTTCCAAACCGGTCGGGGAGTCGCGCCGTAGGGCTGAATTTCGCAACCGCGCAGACCGGCCACTGCCGAGCCTTTCGTGCCGTCCACCTGAACCGTCAGCAGGTCATCGCGCTTCACCCGCACCGTCCACGACGAATTGAAGTGCGCGATGATCCCGCGCTCCAATTCGAACGTCGCGTACGCCGAATCGTCCGCCGTGCAGCGGTACGGCTTGCCGGACTCGTCGACGCGCTCCTTGACGTGTGTCGCGCCG
>JACMIS010000217.1 GCA_014381035.1 Armatimonadota bacterium | reverse complement strand
GTTTGTAGCGAAACTACCTAACGAGCCGATCACCAAAGCAATAAAAATTGCCCCGGTCTCCGAAAAGACCGGGGCAATTTTTCGGTTCGTATCCGAGGCAGGAGAATCCCGCCGGGGAATTAACCTTACTGACCGTTAAACGTGTGCTTATAATTCGGGTCGGTGTTTGCCGAGCAGGTCGGGTCCAACGCGATCGTGTTGACTTTGTAAGTACCGCTGGACGGGCACTCCGGAACAGCCTTGATGTACAGGGAGGGACCAACGAGCCCTTTATCTACATCCGCATCCAGGGTAGCTTCCGTGCTAGAGGTGCCAGCCAGTCGCTTGTCCATCGCCCATTGTTGCTTGGCGGAGTCGATCTGCTTCAGGTTCGCCGAGCAGGATTTGGCGCGGGATTGCTCACGAGCACGGATAAAGTTCGGGACGGCGATGGCGAGCAGGATGCCGATGATCAGGACCACAATCATGATCTCGACGAGGGTGAAGGCGCGGTTGGCGTTGTTCTTCAGGGATTTCATAGGACTATTCTTTCTTTCCGGGTGGGATCGGATGGCGACGACATCTTTATGTTCGTTCGCACTACGTTTGTGATTTCTACAACAAGGTTTTGCCACGTTGTTGTTTCGCTTTCACATACTTTTTTTATGATGACGAAACTTTTTTTTGGCACCGCTCGCGAGGATCTCCTTGCGGCGTTGCCACTATAGATTGTCGGCACAGGTTCCCGATTTTACAGGGTGCGCCGTATCGGGAAAAATACCAGGTTTTTTCCGATTCCCGGCGCGAGCGGTTATAATCAGGGTATGCCTGATTCGATGTTGCCGATAATTCTTTGTGTGATTGCGTTCTTTTGCGGTGCCGTACCGTTCGGCTTTCTTGCCGGGAAACGCAAAGGGGTGGATCTGCGCGAACACGGCTCGAAGAATATCGGTGCTACGAATACGTTGCGCGTTCTGGGAAAGAAAGCCGGTATCACGGTTTTGATTCTGGACGCCGTAAAAGGATTGCTACCCGTTTTGGCGGCGACCTATCTCGTTCCTTTACCGGATATATGGCGCGTCGCCATCGGGCTATCGGCGGTGCTCGGTCACATTTATTCCCCCTTCGTGCGCTTCAAGGGGGGGAAGGGCGTCGCCACCACGCTCGGCGTGCTTATCGGGTTGCACCCGCTGATCGCCCTGCTTTCGTTCGTCGCATTTTTCGCCACCGTCTATCTGACACGATACGTTTCGCTCGGCTCCATCATCGGCGCGGTCACGGAAACCGTATTATTCTGGGTACTGCCGCACGAGGACCTTTCTTTGCCGCTGTTCGGAACACTGGTCGCGGTGTTCGTTATCGCTCGCCACCGCGCCAATATTGGTCGGCTCCGCGCCGGCACGGAAAGTAAGTGGGGCGAGACTAAGCCTGAAGCCCTCACCCCCCAGCCCCCCCTCCCCCCGGAGGGAGAGGGGGCTGGGGGGTGAGGGTCTCATAGGATATAATCGTAGCGACGTTCGCACCCTGAATTTCCGGAGGTAGTTCCTCATTATGCCGGTCCTGCTCACATCTGCCTTTACCACCGTTCCGCCCGCGTTGATCGCTCTCGCGCCCCGAGAGGAGGTCGCGCCCGCCATCCCTCTCCCCTCCCCCGCTCTATCCGACAGCGAGTACAAAACCGCGCTTTCCGCCCTGATGTCGGATGCGCAGAAGCGTGCCGGTGTGTACGTATCGCTGGCGACACTGATTTCCCGCGACAACGCACCGCCGCACTCGGCGGCGATTGTGGAAGTGCTTACCGCCTATATGGATAGCACCAATCCTCTCGAATCGGTTGTTCCACTGAAGCTACTGGGGCGATGCGGCGCGGCGGCGCGTTCCGCACTACCACAAATATTGTCGCTGACTTCCAGTAGTTTCGCCCCGGTGCGACTCGCGGTCGCCGAAGCCATCGGCGGGCTTTACTACACCCCACGCGGTACCGCATCCACCTGCCCATCCGGCGTTACCGCAGTGCTGGTTCGTTTTCTGCGTAGCGACCCGGACCGGGGAACGAAACGCGCCGCTGCTGTCGCGCTCGGGCGATGCCAGAGCCATTCGCCGGAAGTTTTGATCGCTCTCGCGGCGATTATCGGCGGCGAAGATGTGCCCGTCGCGCTCGGCGGGCTTTCCGCCGCGCAGTCGCTCGGAACCAGCGGGAAACTCCTGCTACCCGCGATTAAAACGCGCCTCGCGGACCACGAAAGCGTCGCCAATGCCATCCCTGCCTTATTTGCGGTGGCGTCGCCGCAGGAAACCGTGGAAGCGATGGCGCAGACGTTGTCCAAAACGAGTGATTTCGTCGTGCGGCAAACACTGGTGTACCACGCCGCGCAACTACCGCCGGGAGGCGCGGATACCAGCGCACTCGCCGCCGCGGTAAAACCGCTGATGGACGTCCAGGTGTCCAACAACGGCGAAACCGCGACGTCGGAAGAGATCAATGGACTACGGACGTCCGCCGCGAATGCTTATCAGGTACTTTCCGGCGACACGAAAACCACCGCCGACGCGCTCGCCGCGCTGGTCACCAATACGAAAGTCCCGCTCACCGTGCGGCGAAATGCCGTGACGCAGCTCGGGAAAATGGGCAAGACCGCGCTGGACGTTCCCGAAGTCTTGCCCGCGTTGAAAGT
>JACMIS010000216.1 GCA_014381035.1 Armatimonadota bacterium | reverse complement strand
TACAGCCCCCGCGGTATGGTCAACGCACTTTCCGTGAAATCGGGACGATCCGTCACGAGCGGGTCGGCTCGCGGGTCCGGACCGGGTTCGGGCGGAAGCTTTCCCTGTGCGAACCCTGGTAAACCGAAACAAAGTATCGCCAGTGCGGAGGCACTGACCCGGTAAATTCCGAACATATTATCGCGCGTTCCCTTTCGATCTTCGGTGGCCGAGGATGCGGCCTGCCGAGCGACGGAAAGGAGGCGTGATAAAATACGTCCGGGTAGAACGGCGTTTTATCACGCTTATCCTGTAAAGAGGCGACGTTGCCGCGTTGCCTCTTTACCTTTCCGCCGATTGCGTTTTAAGGGGCAGTGTGAACCCCGGTCCACGCTTCAAACAGTTTCCCAAACCCGTAGGCGAGTGCGCCGCCGAGCATTCCGACCACGGTCATTTCCAGCCCCTGCGACAGCCACGACCGCCCGGTGATCAGCGTTTTCGACGCGCCGACCGCGAAGTGCGCGACTATCGAAATCACCAGCGACTGTAGCACCGCGTTGTTCCCCGCCGAATAAAAGAACGGGATCACGGGCAGGAACGCGCCCACTGCCGTGGAAACGGTCGCCACCAGTGCCGAAGTCCACGGTGACGGTAAACGCTCCTCCGAAAGTCCTAACTCCTCGGCGACCATCGTCTGCAAAAACTGCTCCGGCGACGCCGTCAGTCGGTCGGCGAGCATTTTCGATTCGTCCTCGCTAAAACCCTTGAGTTGGAACATCAGTTCCATCTCCTCGCGCTCATGCTCCGGGTCGGTCTCGATCTCGCGCTTTTCGCGGGCGATTTCCGCCTCGTGGACTTCGCGCTCCGATTTCGCGGCGAGATACGCGCCCGATCCCATCGAAAACGCCGACGCCACCATCCCGGCAAGTCCCGCCAGTAGCACGATGCGCGGTTCGGCTTGCGTCGCACCCGCTACACCCGAGACGATCCCGAACACCGCGCCCAATCCATCGTTCACGCCGTAGATCGCGTCACCGATCCACGAGCCGGTGGAGCGGGCGTGCCACTTTTCGCCCGCCAGCATCGCGTCCAGCCGGGAACGCGCCGGACCATCCGTTCCGGCGGCACCCATCGCCTGTAGCCGCGCCGCATGATCTTTTTCGTCCGGGATCACCCGTTCCAGAATCGCCGTGCAGACAGGGTCATTCAGTTGTTTTATCTGCGCCTGATAATCCGCGACATGCCCGCGCTCGTCGCGCTCGATACGACGGATCATTCCGTTAACACCGAGCATCCCGATAAGCCGGTGTTGCTTTCGGTATTCGCCTTCCGCGTCCGCCGAATTTACCGTGACCCCCAACTCCACCAAACGTTCCGCCCAGAGCGCGGCATGCTCTTCTTCGCTGATCGCCATCTTCGTCAGCAGTTCGCGCCGCTTCGGGTTCGCCTCTTGCTTCGCCAGATCATGATAAATTCGTGCGACAACCGTCTCCTCGCGCCAGTTTTCCTGGAGTAGTCGAATCTTCTCCCGAGGGGAAACCGTTTCGCCGATGCTACTCACGGCTTTTCATCCATTTCTCAGGCAGAGAGCCGTCCGTGCGTGGTATCGGTGCGCCGTGCGGACAGGTTTCCGGGTAGCCCAGGAACGCATCCAGACGGGTCTCGAACTCTTCCGAGATCACATGCTCCAATCGCTCTGCCTCTTCATGGGCGGCGTCCGGTGTGAATCCGAGGCAATCGGTCAGGAATCGCTCCAAAAGGCGATGGTGGCGCGACAATTCGATGGCACCCTCCGCGCCGCTCGGTGTCAGACGCACGCCGCGATAGGGCGCGTAATCCACCAGCCCATCGTCGAACATCGTTTTCAGCATCTTGGTCACGAACGCTCGCGATGTTCCGGTCCGTGTCGCGATGTCGGATGGCAAGGCGACCCCCCCAGTTTCCGGCACGTCCTGCAAAAGGTGAATCGCCTTGAGGACGTCGCCGGTCGCTTTGGTGAGAGACCGATCCTGATGCGATTTAACCACGGTTAATTTAACCACGGTTAATTTATACCAGTCTCCGCAAGATTTGTCAAATAAAAATAGCCGCCCGATGGTTCGGACGGCTATCTTATAGTGCAACTTGCTCTCTCGTTATTCGGTTTGTTTGGGTTCCGGAGTAACTTCCGTGACTGTTGGAGCCGCTTTTTTCGGTTTCGGTCCGCCCGTCATTTCCCAATAGTGTAGGTAGTCTTTCGCACGCTCGGTATAATCGCCGTGCCCGTATTTCATTGCCTTCTCGAACTCGACTTTCGACTCGAATTCATCCTGCTTATACAGCAGTGCACCCAGGTAATAATGCGGCAGACCACTCAATGGATTGGCGCGGACCGCATCCCTAGCGAAAGCGAAGGCTTGTGCTGTGTCATTGCCATGCAAGCGTTCCGCGAGGGAAAGACTTGCAACAAAAACAAACTGCGCGGTCGGCACATCACGTCTTGTCACGTTTGGCGGCTGGGGCAACACCCAGCCGGTCCGGTTCTTCATAGCGATCTGGTAGCTTTCCCAAGCCTCATCATACAAGCCCGCGTTACGCAGAAGCAACGCGTATTTCAGGCGAACCACCGAGTCATTGGAACGACCCGTAATCCAAGTCTGTCCAGGCTTAACAGATATAGAATCCCGGTAATAACGTAGAGCAGAGGCGTTATCACCCATGCGTCGGGCGATCTCGCCGAGTCCCTCAATAGCATGGGATGAAACAGGCTCATTCGGTGCTTCCGCTAGCACTGTGTTAAACAACTTTCGTGCCTCTAGAAACTGGTTGTTGATTACCAACTCTCCCGCCTGTTTGATCATTGCATACCGCTCCGCGGCACGTCTTCCCTCCGGTGTTTTATCCCGAGCTTCCCTCCTGGCGTTTGCTAATCGGTTTGTCTCGCCGAGAGTAGTCCAGATTACTTGGGGTAGTTCCGACACTGGTTTTTTAGTAGGTGTTTGCGCATTTGAGGACGTTTGCAGGAATAAATTCCCTGCTATCACACATGTCACGACTAAGTAAATCTTCATTACCATTTTTCCTTTCCCTCGACCCAGACTTTGGGAGCTAATACCATCTTAATCCTCCTCGATAACCACTAGGTAAAATCCGGTGATGCCACCCTCAGGACTGGAACGGTTCCAGTCCGGGAACACACCAGTATCCGCTCTTGAGGACGTGGGTGCGGCACC
>JACMIS010000028.1 GCA_014381035.1 Armatimonadota bacterium | reverse complement strand
CCCGCCGTGGTTGCCCAGCCGAACTTGGCGATCATCTCGGCGACGATAACTGTCAGGCCGGCGGCAGGTCCCGAAACTTGTAGCGGCGCACCACCGAGGGCACCGGCTACGATTCCACCAACAACACCAGCAATCAAACCGGCTAGAATCGGCGCACCAGATGCTAGCGCAATTCCCAGTGAAAGCGGAATCGCGATCAGAAAAACAACAAACGAAGCAACTAAATCGTGAGCGACTAAATTTTGCCAGAAAGAAAGCGGCGCGTCTTTTGGCTTCGGCGCATCGGCTTTTCTCGGTCGAGCGTCGTCGGACATAAAATAGTGTTTCCTTCCATCAATAGAAACCCGAACGCGCTTACTGGGGTTGATAGTATTCCGTCAGACTCTATCGCGTCGCGGGAAGATATTGTCCGTTGTCGTTTACCGAAAAATCGCGGCAGAGGTTCCCGACTTTATCAACTTAGTGGACGACATTAGGTAGAATTACCAGGAAAAGAAATTAGAGGGACTCTCTTCGCTATGCTCGAAACCGATGCGGGGAGCCGACGACATCTGCTGCTGATCGTTGGTTTTCTCCTTTGCCTTTTTGGCGGATTTGCTCTCTGGGGCACCGTCGAGCGAACCTTCACACGCGACGCGTTCGGCGGTGTCGGTATCGGCGATCCGGCTCCTGTGGAACCGGACCGTGCGGCTTTTCTTGCCGAGCGGCGTAAGTGGTTTCAAGCCCGAAAACAGATGGCTGCGCACGGGAAAGCGGGCGCGTGGCAAAAAGCGGTACGCGTTGCGGACACATATCTTGCGCGGAAGGACGATACAATAATTGGCTTGTTGCGCGCCGAAGCCTTGCTTCGCCTATCCGATCCACAGGGTAGCACCGCGATGGCAAAACTATTACGCGATGACGATGGCGCGCACAACGCGGAGGCGGATCTGTTGCGCGGCGATAAGCGCGCTTTCGAACGGGAAGCGGAACGCGCTCTAAAGAGCACGGATCCAGTCAAGTCCAGCCCGCTCAATGCCAATAACACTGCGTGGCTCGCGGCGTTCACCCCGACTATATCCGATCCGGCATCGCTTGCGAAAGCCGTCGCCTTGTCGGAGAAAGCCGTTCGAGCGGCACGGCTTGAAGAGGCACCCGAAGAGATCGCCGGTTCGTTGGCGACGTACACGAACACGCTCGGTGGTTTACATTACCGTTCCGGACGCGATGCAGAAGCGATTGAAACCTTACTGGAAAGCGAAAGACTGCGCACCGAACCGTTCAACGCCGCCTTCTTGACGCTCGCCTATGATCGCACGGGCGACAAAAAGGCGGCACAGGCTTGGCGGAACCGCTTGCAAAAGTATCTCGCGGATACGTATGCGACCCGCGATGGACAGTTATACCGCCACCAACTCCTTTTGCTCTGGCGCGAGATCGAGAACGAAACGCAGGAATAACCCGACGCGAGAACGAATCAGTACTGTATGGCGACATCTCCCGAAACAACCAATCCGGCGAACCCACCGTTAAAGCACACTCAGTCCAGCAAAAATACCCTTCCGGGGAACATGCCCCCTGCGGCTACGGTCGGCGTTTTTGGCGGGTCCGGCTTCTACTCGTTTTTGACCGGCGATGTACGCGAAGTTAAGATTGACACGCCCTATGGTCCCCCATCCGACGCCGTCATTCTTGCGGAAATTGGCGGGAAAACTGTCGCCTTCTTGCCACGCCACGGGCGCAACCATACCATACCGCCGCACAAAATCAATTATCGCGCGAACCTGTGGGCGATGAAGTCGCTGGGCGTGACCGACATTATCGGACCGAACGCGTGCGGCTCACTTCAGCCTCATGTCAAACCCGGTGACTTTGTCGTCTGTGATCAGTTCGTGGACCGGACAACCGGGCGCACGGACACTTTTTATGATGGACCGATAGTGACGCACGTGTCCGCCGCGGAACCCTACTGTCCGATCCTGCGAAAGCACGCTATCGAATCGTGTCGCGCCGAAGGGATCACAGTACACGAACGCGGTACGGTCGTGGTGATCAACGGACCGCGCTTTTCCACGAAATCGGAGTCGCGCTGGTTCGGTTCGCAAGGGTGGGAAGTGATCAACATGACGCAGTATCCGGAAATGTACCTTGCCCGCGAGCTGGAGATGGCGTACGTCAATATTTCGCTGATCACCGATTTCGATGCCGGGTTGATCGGCGAAGATCATCCTCCGGTGACCAATGACGAAGTACTCGCGGTATTCACGGCGAATCTGGACAACCTGCGGCGGGTTTTGCGGCGGATGATCGAAACGCTTCCGGATACGTCGGCAAGTCCCGCCCGGTCCGTTTTATCCGTATCTCGCTTCGAGAAAGGCGGTTTACCGCTCAACCATGTCTTCTGAACCCACAGCAGAGGTTGAAAGCAACGAGGAGTGCGACCAGACGCCGGACGCATCTCCCAAAGCCCAAAACCTGAAAACATCGCCGCGTGCCCAGGCCGATTTCGAGCGTGAAATGGTGGTCCATCTGGACTCGCTGTATCGCGCCGCGCTCGGCATGACCCGCGATAAGGGCGACGCGGAAGATCTCGTACAGGATACTTTTGTGCGCGCGTTTCAATTCTACGCTCAGTATCAGGGCGGCACCAATGGTCGCGCATGGCTGTTTCGGATTATGACGAACCTGTATATCAACGGGTATCGAAAAAAGCACCGCGAACCGGAACGCGTATCCTACGATGATCTCGAGGATTTTTACCTGTATAATCGCCTGTCGGATGCGCAAAGCCGAGGAGGAAGTAACGCGCCGGAAACCGAAGTCGTATTACGCGTCGAAGCCGAAGCCATCCGTGAAGCGGTTGACAAGCTTCCGGATGAGTACCGGGATACGGTAATCCTCGCCGACCTTCAAGAGTTCTCCTATCAGGAGATCAGCGAAATGTTGCAGATTCCCATCGGCACAGTGCGATCCCGCCTGTCGCGCGGACGGCGACTGGTACAAAAAGCGATCTGGGCATACACTGAAGAAAATATGCGCTGAATTATTTATGGAACCACGCCATATCCCTGCCCGTTTATTGCACTCAGGAAGACACACAACATGACTCCAACCGTTGAAAAGAACACCTTCACTTCCGCGCCCGTCTTTGATCAGGAAGTTGCCGTCCCGCTCGAATATAACCAGTGTCAGGAAGCAGTGAAGCGTCTGACCGATTATCTGAGCAATGAGTTGGAACCGACCGAAGCGGCAACCATTCAAACCCATCTGGCGCAGTGTAAAGGTTGCTTCGCCAAGTTTCATTTTGAAGATACGCTACTGCGCACCATCCGCGAAAAAGTAGAACATGTCCGCGCCCCACAAACCCTGCGCGAGAAGATCCTGGGGTTACTGCGTTAGGTAATCGGGTTGTTAGGTGGCTGGATTGTTAGCAGATTTCGTTCCAATGTCCCGACAGCACAGCCACCTAACAACCCGATTACCTAACGCAGAGTCTCCTGAATGAAAGCGACATCGTCGCTTGCCAGGGTTCGCCCTGCCGCTTGCACGTTGCACCGGGCTTGTCGCTCGTTGCGGAAGCCGGGGATCACACAGGCGACATGCGGCATGGCTAAGATATAGTTGAGCGACATCGCCGCCAAGTCTTCCACAGTCTCGCCGAACCGCGACTTTAGTTCTGCCAACTTCGGTTTGAGTTCCTCGATTGCCTCCGCGCTGAATGCTTTGCTTCCCAAACGGTGATCACCCGGCTCGAACTGCGGCGGATTTGCCGGATCGAACTTGTCGAGTAACCGCCCTTGCGCCAGCGGGGAAAACGCCACGAACGAACAATGGTGCTTCGCCATCAAGTCCACCAATTGCGAGCCGGGGCGGACGAACTGATCGTCCAACGCATGTGCCCAACTCTGGAGCGCGGCAGGTCGCACGACCGGCACGGCGCGGGCGAAATCGTTGTAGGAGTACGCCGACTGCCCCTTCACACGAACCTTGCCTTCGGCGACAAGCGAGTCGAGTGTGGCGGCGGCATCGTCCAAATATTCGCCGTTCCTGCCAAAATCGCCGTGGTGGAAGTAATACAAGTCTATGTAGTCGCGCTTCAGGTTGATCAAAGATTGTTCGCACTGATGGCGGATGTGCGTCGGTTCGTAGGCGTGCGCCGCCGTCCCCTTGAAGTGCCCCAGTTTTGTCGCGACAACGTAATCGTTCGTTTTTACACCGAGGCGATCAAAGACTCTGGCGAGCATCCGTTCGGCGCGACCGTTGCCGTAAACGTCGGCGTTATCGAAATGATTCACGCCTGCTTCAAGAGCCGCTTTAATACCAGCGGTGACATCATCCTCATCCACATTCGCCCAACCGTTCGGGCTACCGTCTACCCAATTTAAGCCGCCCATCGTCCAGCAACCGAACGATATTTCCGATACTTTTACATCACTATTTCCGAGTGCGCGATAATTCATACAAAAAGCCTTTCCGCTCGCGGGCTATGCTTCGCCCCGCTTCCGGGCTATGCTTTCCATGCCCGCGAGCGGAATACCTGCCTACTTTTCCTCGACACCGATGGCGTGGTTCAACTGGCGCGTGTCGTAGTATCCCTGAAAGTAGCGAATCTTGCCAGAGTCGTCGAAGTCTAGCAATGTAGAACCGTCATACTGGCTTGTGCCACCGCCCACGGTGGTTTTCCAGAATAAGCCCGCCGTGTTTTCGCTGATCGTGATGTGGTGAAAATCCGACTTGCCAACCCCGATAGTTTTCTTATATTGTGTCCAGAACTCGGTCGCACCGTCCTTACCATGCAACGTTTCGCCGCCCAGAAGTAGTGCCGTGTTGACTAACTCCGCGTCGTCCGCGAATAAATCCACGATTGCCCCGACTCCAGACTCGTCCGCCCCCTGCTCGAGATTATGCAACGCGGCGATAAACTGATCCGCGCCCGATTTGCTATCCATTCGTATTTGCCCTTCTAAAAACGGTACCGGCAGTGCGCCGTACCCTGCTTGTTTTACCGAACAGATGCTTTATATAAACCGATTATCGCGGGAGTTATTCGCCGGTGAACAAATCCGACCATTCCTGCTCAAACGCCGAGACGGTCGGTTCATCAATAATCGTGAAACGGATGTCGCGGGGAGCACTATCCGGGTGGGTTTCCGACCAATCACAGACGGCGTGCAACATGATCCTTGCGCAACGGTCTTTCGGGAAGCCGAATATACCGCTTGAGATGGCGGGGAAGGCGATGGAGACCACCCCACGTTCGCGGGCTATTTCGAGAGCCGCCGTCGTCGCGGATGCCAGTAGTCGGTCGTTTTCCTCGGGAGTGCGCCCAGACCAGACAGGACCCACCGCGTGAATGACATACTTCGCGGCGAGATTTCCCGCTCCGGTAATTGCGGCAGACCCCGTTGGCACCCGCCCGATCCGGTCGGACTCATCCTGGATGACGTAGCCACCCTTGCGCACTATCGCACCTGCGACACCGCCGCCATGTACCAGACCGTCGTTCGCGGCATTGACGATGGCAACCACCGTCTCGTCGGTGATGTCGCCATGCCACAACGAAAGCGTATGCCCGGAACGTAATGTCACGGTCCAGCGCAGGATGGGGGTGCCGGAAGATGTTTCGCGGAGTTTATTTCGGAGGAAAGAAAGCCGTGTGTGCATGGCACATATTGTACCATGCACACAAAAGAGCGGAGGGTAGTTACGCCGGTGGCCGGTCGGGAGCCGGCTCCGGCGCGGGAACTACGGGCTTGGGCTGACTTGTATTAGTCGGTGCTGGTTTCGGAGTTTGCACGGGCGTTGCCTTCGGGGTCGTTACCGGATTTGATGCCGGGATCGTTGCGACGGGAGCCGGGTCGGGAACGGTCCCGGGGAGCGGCGGGATCATGTTCGTTGCACCCGGAGTTAGTACGGCGAGTGCGGCACCTTCGCCTTTTTCGTTCAATCGGATCACGACCTGTTCCGCGGGTTTGATCGTATCAATCGGAACCGGTCGGTTTTGAAAACGGACGAGGGCGTCCGGTATCATGGTGATCACCGAGCCATCCGCCAGAGTCACCTGTGCGCCGCCCGAAGTCGGAAGCGGCTCGATAGCTTTTACCTCGCCCCGTCGCAGGTCGGTGTTGACGAGAATCAGCAAGCCTTCCCCTTCCTCGTTCATCTCGACCTGTACCTGTTCGCCGATTTTCACCGCATCTGCGGAAAAGACTGGCGATGACGCCGTGGTGGCGTTGATCGGTAGCCCAGCACCGATGGTGCGCCGCGTCGCACTCACATCATAGGTGAGCGGTACACGGACATTGGTCCCCCCAGGCAGTCGGACGGTCACCATCTTGGCTTCGGGATAGATCCCGGTAAGCATTCCGACAACGGCATTTTTGTTCGGTGCCACCGGCAATTTCATCGCACCGAGTGCGGCAGTGCTGACGGTTACTTCCAGGGTCTCGGGGTTCCACTTTACCTTCGCACCGAGTGCCTCCGAGACAAACCGGAGCGGAACGACTGCGGCACCGTTCACTATCTGCGCGGGAGACTCGAGCGGGCGAGTTTCCCCGTTCACCTGAGCGGACTCCTCGCCAGGACGCAGGGCAATCGTGGTGGCACCACGCACTGCCTGGATCATCTGCGTTTCTGAGTTGTACTTCACTTCGGCACCGAGGGCTTCGAAAACGCCGCGCATCGGGACCAGAATACGCCCATCCGATTCTACAGGCTCACCCGCCCCGAAGTTTACCAGTGCGCCATTGACCTTGACGCGGATGCCAGCGATCATTCCATTCGCTTTTACTTCGCGGACGAAGGTGGGCACTCCCTGTGACTTTTTCTTTGGGGACGTATCGGCGGCACTCGACACTACGGTCTGGGAAGTCGCAGGGGCAGTCACAACGCCGGAAATAAGAAGTATGCTGCAAACTGTAATTGTTACATTTTTTACCATTTCGCACATTCCCTTCAGCCGCATCGTTAAACACGGCGTATTGTTGCAAGCAGGTAATTTCGAAAAATTACCGAGCTCCTGTTACCCTTCATCATCGGAGATAACTGCCCGGATACCGCTTCCACTCTGGTTCACGGTCGCCACGACTTTATCACCCGAGCGCAGGTCATCGAAGCCGATAGTTTTCCCATTATAAAGCAGTTCCGCGCCTCTTAGCAATACCAGCGTCTTGCCGTCTGTCATCTTCAAAGTATACGTAGTGTCATTTTGGCTTGCGAAATCCACAAAGATACCGGTAAAAGTACTTGTTTTTGGCTGACCGGTTGACGTCGGTATTTTTGCAGTGCGTTGCGGAGCGGTAATGGTGTTCGGCTTGCCGTCCGTCCGAATCGCAATGACTTTCACTGCCCCGTCGAATCGCACATCCGCGCCGAGCGACTCCGCAACGAAGCGCAAAGGAACAAGAGTGGTCCCGTTTAAAGCCTGCGCGGGAACATCGAGATTGACTTCTTTCCCCCCGACACTTGCTGTGCGTTCGCCCAGCGTAAGCTCGATTTTAGTCTCACCTTTGGTCGCCACGATGGTTTTTGTCGGTCCCGAATAACGAACTGTGGCACCGATTTTTTCCAGCACGCCGCGCAAGGGAACCAGGGTGCGACCGTTCTGTTGGATCGGCACTTGCCCCGGAAACGAAACGAAATCGCCATTCACGCTGACAGCAATCGGGTCCTGTGCCCACGCCGGAATAGTAGAAACAAGTGCGGCGAAAATAGCCGTGTGAACTGTTTTAGTATTCATAGTCGCTCTTTTCAGGGTACCCGATTTTCACTTTTCGTAAACGCAGAGACTCGCTTCTGCACCCCGAAAAAACCTGTTGTGAAAAACATCACAGCTGCTGCTGACTCCAACACTGCAGCGTGCAACGAGGATATTATCGGCGGGAGAATCGGCTCCATGGTTGTCGGTGAACGACATAACGTTATGTTCCGGACCGGAGTTTTGTGAGGCTCGGTCAGGTAGACTCAGCCACCCACTGTGTGAGTACAGCAGATGCGTCAGATGAATCATCCGGTATCACAATGTCCTCTGCGCTGACAATAACTACCTCGCCCTCTCGCCATACGGCTATGGGATTATTCGCTAACTTGTGGTCTCGTATTGCTTCGCGCACCCCGAGTCGAGAACGCCGAAGTATCTCTGGCAGGTCAGAGAACAAAGAATACTCCCTCATGAAAGCATGGTCGCTTGTTTGTGCATCGCTTCCCATAAATCTATCTCCCGAATTGTGACAGCACCTTCGCGGGATTTGTTTGCTACAAGTTCCAACGGATCGGTGTCCGTATTCCTCAGTATGCTCCATTCTTGGACACATGGCGCATACAATTTGACGAAATTGAGCAATCCGGTTCGCCATCGACGGCGAATGGTGGCTTCGGGGATGTCATG